>CALGUD010000089.1 GCA_937901915.1 uncultured Flavobacteriaceae bacterium | reverse complement strand
TTGCAATGTCCCAATAACGAGTAAACATTTATATGGAGTTACTTTTCAAAAAGAAGAAACCATTTTTGGTTGTTTTCCTTGTAGTTCTTTTTGTTGATATTATCTTTACCAACATCGATTATTTATATGAGTACAGATATGCTACGAAACCATGGATTGTAATTACCCTGGCCATTCACTTTTATTATAATTGTTTACATTTATCACAAGAAGAAAGATTACTTGTGTTTTTGGCCTTAACCTTCTCTTTGGTTGCTGATTTTATTCTTATTACTGATAATTTAACTTTTTTAATAGTAGGAATGTCAATGTTTATTCTTGCTAAAATATGTTATGCAATTTTATTTTCTTTTAAAGCCAGGTTTGATATTGACCGCCTATTACCCTTTCTGGCGGTTGTGCTGATGTACTGCTTATTTATTATGTATTATTTATATGAAGGGGTAGGCGAATTATTTGTTACCGTGGTTGTCTATATTTTTATTACGTTAATAGTTGCAAAAATGGCTTACTTAAGGTATAATATGGTCAATAAAAAAAGTTATTACTTTGTCCTGGCTGGCGCAGTACTTTTTATGATATCCGAAACCATTATGGCCTTTTATAATTTTTACAAACCTCTGCCATACACTTATACACTCGTAGTGTTAACTTATGGACTTTCTCAATTCTTTACTATACGAGGTATTATATTGCAAAATGAAAAAGTGCTTTAGGATTGTTTAGAAATTATTGCTTTTTTACATTTTTTAAAACGAGAAGATTTATAGGGTTACTGCCAAGGCCGGTTACATTTTTTCGGGTAAAACGAATGATCTGATCATAATAAAGAGGTATAAAAGGAGCTTTACTTATTAAAAGACTATCCATTTTCTGATAAAGAATGAGCCTTTCTTCCATATTAACTTCACTGGTTGCCTTTTCATATAAACTGTCAAATAAACTGTCTTTAAAATGGGTGTAGTTAGGCCCGTTAGGTGTAAAATTCCGGCTGTAAAAGAGTGATAGATAATTTTCTGCATCCGGATAATCGGCAACCCAACTGGCACGAAAAATATCCAGTTTGCCGGTAGATATACTTTGTCTTAATGTAGAATATGGAACAACATCAATATAAACTTTTAAGCCTGTTTTTTCAAGCTCTCTTTGTATATATTCACATAAATCTAAATAATTGGCATCTGTTGTAATGGTAATTTCCGGATTTTGATTGCCGGTTTGGGTTTTATAGTCTTCAATAAATTGGCGTGCTTTTTCAGGTTGATAGGTATATCCTTTCATATCATTAAAACCCGGTAGGCCTTTAGGGATAAACCCATTTACTGCCGGAGAAACAATTCCATTTCGCAAATAGGTGACCATCTTTTGACGGTCAAAACCGTAATTTATTGCTTTTCTCAGTAATTCTGATTGAATTTCATTAGTCTCACTATCCATATAAAAACCCAAATATTCCGTATTCAGGTAGGGAGCTGTAATCATTTTAATGTCTTCCTGGTACTTTGACTGAAGTTTACCGCCGGGTGTTAATAATTCGTCTTTATATGAGGTATCCAGATAATTCAGGAAATCCAGGTTTCCCTGAACAAACTGTAAAAATTCACTTTGTTTGTCTGGTAAAAAGGTTATAGCAACAGCTTCCAGATATGGTAATTGATTGCCTTTCTTGTCTTTCTCATAATAGAGCTCATTTTTTCGTAATACAAGTTTAATATTTTCTTCCCAGAGTTTAAATTTGAATGCGCCTGTTCCAACAGGATTTCTCCGAAAATCACCGGCATAATGTTCAACTATTTCTTTTGGAATAACAGAGCAGTATTTATTGGTCAACAGACTTATAAAAGCAGGAAAGGGTTCTTTAAGTTTAATAATAAGGGTTGTATCATTTTCAGCATAAAAAGTACTCACACTATTAAAAACCCAACGGCCCGGCGAGGCGGTTTTTACATCCACCAGTCTGTTAAAGCTGTAAACAAAGTCTTTTGCTGTTACTATCCTGGTACTGTCTTTTCCAAAGAGGTTATGTTTATGAAAGTATACATCATCCCTCAGTATAAAAGAATAGGTGAGAGAGCTGTCTTTTATTTCCCAGCTTTTGGCGATATCCGGTTTTACATTCAGGGAATCATCTAACTGAACAAGACCATTATAAATTTGGTTTACAGCCCATATATCGCCATTTACCCTCGCAAAGGCCGGATCTAATGTAAGTATATTTTTGTGTTCATTATAGCGAAAGACCTGACTATCTCTACCGGAGTTTGTTTTATCACCACATGAAATAAATAAAAATAATGATAAACCGATGTAACAAAGAAGTAATTTATATATTGTGTGGTTGTATTCGGATTTTATCATAAAATAATTAGTTGGTATATTTGCACACGCATAAAAATGCATTACAAACCTTGTTTTAGGATAAATTAAAGGATAAAGATAAAGTATACCAAAGCAAACTAAAACTGTTTAGTACAAAGTTTAACAATAATGATGGAGAGAAAAAAAGTAGCATTTCATACTTTGGGCTGTAAACTCAATTATTCCGAGACGTCTACTATTGCCAGGAATTTTGTGGATGATGGATATGACAGAGTGGATTTTACAGAAAGAGCCGATATATATGTTATTAATACATGTTCTGTTACTGAGAATGCCGATAAGGAGTTTAAGCAAATTGTAAAAAAAGCAAATAAAATAAACCCCGAAGCTTTTATAGCTGCCATTGGTTGTTATGCGCAATTACAACCGGAACAATTGGCTGCAGTAGATGGTGTTGACCTTGTTCTTGGCGCTACTGAAAAATTTAAAATTACAGATTATATAAACGACCTTTCTAAAAACGATTTTGGTGTAATACATTCCTGTGAAATTACAGAAGCAGATTTTTATGTAGGTAGTTATTCCATTGGCAACAGGACCCGTGCTTATTTAAAAGTTCAGGATGGTTGTGATTATAAATGCACATATTGTACTATTCCCCTGGCAAGGGGTGTATCTCGGAGCGATACCGTTCAAAACGTAATCGATAATGCCCGGGAAATAGCGCTTCAGGATATAAAAGAAATAGTTCTTACCGGTGTAAATATTGGAGATTTTGGTAAAGGGGAGTTTGGAAATAAAAAGCACGAACATTCTTTTTTAGACCTTGTAAATGAACTGGATAAGGTAGAAGGTATAGAAAGACTTCGTATATCTTCTATAGAACCTAATCTACTTAAAGACGAAACAATTGAAGTTGTGGCCAAATCAAGAGCCTTTGTTCCGCATTTTCATATTCCCTTGCAAAGTGGAAGCAATGAGATCTTAAAGAAAATGAAACGTCGTTACTCCCGTGAATTGTACATAGAAAGGGTTTCTAAAATAAAAGAAATGATGCCCCATGCCTGTATTGGTGTTGATGTTATTGTTGGTTTTCCTGGAGAAACCGACGAACATTTTCTCGAAACCTATTATTTTTTAAATGAATTGGATATTTCTTATTTGCATGTATTCACGTATTCTGAAAGAACAAATACAGAAGCAGTACAAATGAATGGAGTGGTACCCAAAGATGTCCGGTCTAAACGAAGTAAAATGCTTCGTGGTTTATCTGTAAAAAAGAGAAGGGCTTTTTATGAAAAGCAAATAGGGAGTACAAGGACAGTATTATTTGAAGGAGAAAATAAGCAGGGCTATATTCATGGCTTTACTGAAAATTATATAAAGGTTAAAACACCATGGAACCCGGAGTTAATAAACACAATTCATGAAGTGAAACTAAAAGAAATAGATACAGACGGTTTAATGAGGTTTGAATTTGAAAATGAAACGGCTTTGGTGCAATAAAAAACCTCTCAACTGAGAGGTTTTTTATTTATATTCTTATGCCTACAGGTAGCAGTTCTTTATATTCTTTATGCTTTCTTAAAAATCCTGCAATTTCCGGGCTTGTTGGAACAACCTTTAAATTCTTTTCTTCAATGGAGTGTAGAACGGCCTTGATAAAATTGTCTTTAAAATCACTGTTCGTAATTTCTTCAGGGATTACAAGTTTGGTTAAAAATACTTTACGCTCTTGCGATGCATATTCGATTTTAGCTAGTTTTCCGTCAACCCGGGTTTCATATTGACGTAGAAATTCATTATCATTAATAATTACATCATTCATGGCACTTAGTTTTTTGGGTTAAATCCTATTACTTGGGTCTTAAAAAAATTATATTTGTTTAAAAATAGCATAACAAAGAGGGGTTTTATCTTTGCAATGAACAATTTTAAAATTTTACTTTAGTTGCAGAATTAATTAATTTCACAACAAATTTACAAAAAAAATTGCTATATAACTATTTTTCACAGGATTAACTTTTATGGAAAATGCAAGAACGCATATATATTTTATGCCGGGGATGGCCGCAAACGAATTAATTTTTGATAATATTAAATTGTTGGAGAATGATTTTGAAGTTCATTATTTGGAATGGATCATACCTCATAAAAATGAAACACTTGAAAATTATGCACTTAGAATGCTGGAAGGTGTAACATATAAAGACCCTGTTTTAGTAGGAGTATCTTTTGGCGGGATGTTAGTGCAGGAAATGGCAAAGCATATTCAGGTAAAGAAATTAATTATTATATCCAGTGTTAAATCAAAGAAAGAACTCCCTAAAAGAATGCGTATAGCCAAATACACAGGTGCTTATAAAGTATTGCCCACCCGCCTTGTGAATAACATAGAAATACTGGCAAAATATGCTTTTGGTAAAAAGGTGGTGAAAAGACTTGTTTTGTATGAAAAATATCTCTCGGTAAGAGATAAATACTACCTGGATTGGTCTATAAGGCAGATAGTAAATTGGGATCAAAGTGCAGCCGATCCGAAAACTATTCATATACATGGAGACAAAGACCCTGTTTTTCCTATAAAACATATCAAAGACTGTATTATCATTAAAGGAGGCACCCATATTATGATTATTGACAAGTATAAATGGTTTAATGAAAATCTCCCAAAAATAATTTTAAGTTAGACATTCGATTTTTGTACCTTTAGAAAAAATAATAGCGTGATGAAGTATTTAAAAAGTATCCTGATGGTTTTGGGGGTTGTGTTAATTGCATCGTTATTTATTAATGCTGTGCAAACTCAACCTTTAAATAAAAATGTAGATGATGTTGTTAATATTGTTGATAGCATAATATCCAAGAAATCAAAGACATATAATATTTATGCTCTGGATTTGCCTGAAAATATGAATTTTGCAGGAGAACCGGTACCTGTTAGTGATCCGGATATATATGAGCGATTGGACAGGGAGTTGTTGGTTAATACCTATTGGCAGTCAAACGGACTTTTGCTTATTAAACGGGCACATAAATATTTTCCTGTAATTGAACCAATCTTAAAAGAATATGGAGTTCCTGATGATTTCAAATATCTCGCCGTTATAGAAAGTGGGTTGCAAAATGTGGTGTCACCAGCAAACGCTACAGGTTTCTGGCAAATATTAAAAGGGACAGGTAAAGAATATGGACTGGAAGTGAATGAAAATGTAGATGAGCGTTATCATCTTGTAAAATCTACAGAGGCTGCTTGTAAATACCTCATAAAAGCAAAAGAACGTTTTGGTAGCTGGACACTGGCAGCGGCAGCATATAATGCAGGGCCGGCTGGCATTAACAACCAGCTTCAAAGACAGAAAACAAGTGGTTATTATAATTTGCTTTTAGGAGAGGAAACCGGACGGTATGTTTTCAGAATATTAGCAGTCAAAGAAATACTTTCCAATCCGGAGAAATATGGGTTTAATTTTGAAAAAGATCATTTATATACTTTTGTGCCTACCTATACGGTAGAAGTTGACACGAGTGTAACTGATTTTGCCGAATTTGCTAAGAATTATGGAATTAACTACAAAATTCTTAAAATACATAACCCATGGCTACGTGAAGCAAACCTCAACAATTTTTCTAAGAAAAAGTATTATATTGAAATTCCTGAGAAAGGATATTATCAGCTATAAAACTAATGCTTCAGTATTTTAGAGAAAATCCATGGCAAATACTACTTATTGCCAATTATGTTATTGCCATTTCGGCAGCCGTAAGTGTAATTTTAAGCAATTTAAACCCTACAAGAACATTTTCATACTTAATTATTTTGGTAGCATTTCCCTTTTTGGGCATTGTTATTTATTATCTTTTTGGTCAACAGTACAGAAAAAATAAAATATTTAAACGAAAAAACATTTTTAACCAGGACAAGATTCTGGAATGGAAAAAAAGATATCAGTTTAAGGAGGAAATTTTAAAAGAACTGGAAAATGAAATTGTTGACGATAAAATTAAGCTCATTAAATTATTATTGGGCAATAATGAATCGCCATTAACTATTTATAACAAAGTTGATCTTATCATAAATGGGGACGAAAAATTTGAAAGATTAATTAAAGACATTAAAAATGCCCGTCAAACCATCCATTTGGAATATTATATAGTTAGAGATGATAAAATAGGCGGTAAAATACTTGATCTATTGTGTGAAAAAGCAAATGAAGGGGTTAAAGTACGTTTAATAACTGATGATGTTGGTAGTAGTATATCCTTCAGAAAACAAAGAGAGATCAGAAAAAAAGGTATAGAATTTAATCCGTTTATGCCTGTACTGTTTCATAAATTTACAAGTAAGCTAAATTACAGGAATCACCGTAAGATTGCTGTTATAGATGGAGAGATCGGTTATGTTGGAGGAATTAACATTTCTGATAACTATATAAACCAAAATAGAGATTTTTTTTGGAGAGATACCCACCTACGTATTGAAGGTGAAGCGGTGAGTTCATTACAATTACAGTTTTTACTGAACTGGGATTTCGTAACTTCAGAAAAAATAGTAGTAGAAGATCATTTTTTTCCGCAATGCAATATAAAGACTAAAGCACCCATACAAATTGCAGCCAGTGGCCCGGATAGTGATTGGGCCTATATAATGGAAGCAATCTTTACAGCAATAAATACAGCAGATGAATCCATCTGTATCACCACTCCATATTTCATACCCAGCGAAGAAATTATATTTTCCCTGGTTTCCATAGCAAGAAGTGGTGTAGAAGTTAAACTTATTATTCCAAAAGAATCCGATTCATGGGTGTCTAAATATGCAACTTTATCTTTTGTAGAGCAGGTCTTAGAAGCAGGGGTAAGAGTGTTTTTGTACAAAAAAGGGTTTGTTCATGCCAAAACGATGGTTGTAGATGGTGTTTTTACCACAATTGGCACTTCAAATATGGATTATAGGAGCTTCAGGACCAATTTTGAGATTAACGCACTTATTTATGATTCTGAATTTTCACAAAAAACACTTCAGTCTTTTAATGAAGACCTGAAAGAATGTGAAGAGTTAAATTATAAAGACTGGATAAAAAGAAAACCAATTCAAAAGATACAGGAGTCGTTTTGCAGACTGTGGGCACCGCTACTTTAATGATCTACTCTGATGAAATATTAGGGGAACTGGCCGATGAGGCTATAAGATTATCCAGTGAATTTTTAAATATATTGTAATTGATACTGTAAAGATCTTCTTTAGTGCCATAGGGTAAAAATACGCCTCCTCTTGTAATATCAACAACTTTCTTGTTTTTATCAATATAAAAACAAACAGGTAAGCCGAGAGAATGTTTAAGAACTTCTGTTGTTTTAGGGTCCCTGTTGGTTGTTTCATCAAAATAAACTACAGGAATATTTTCACTGTACTGAAGTGATAAATCCAGTATCTTATTTACCTTGTCCCAGTACAAAATAACTATTTGAATCTCATCGGCATGCTCATCTGCAAGTAAATTAATGGCTGCTATCTGGTCATCAGGAACTACACACCATGAGGCGCTGGTTATTAAAATAAAAGGTTTATCAATCTGGTTTGTGCGGAAATAAGAATCATCATCAAAATTTTTAAATTTAAAATTATCAAACCTTGTACCTTTTAAATGTTGGTTAACCAAGGTGTCAAATAAAGATCTGCCCCTCTCAAGCTCGCCATTTTCAAAAGCATCTTCGGTTTGTATTTTATAATTTTTTATATGAGTCAATAATGCCGTAGAAAATAATTCCTCAGGTTCTTGAGAGTATATAAAATTTATAAAAAGAAAGAGTAGAACCGGTATCAAATTCTTCATATAAAATTTCAGCTTTTATTTGGTAATCAGTTTTTTACAATTTTAATCGCCCAAAATACGCTATAATAACGCTAAATAGCAATATTTATTGAGGATATTGTATATTTTTTATGAATTTGAAAAAAAAACGTCAATAATTTTGAAGGTTTTATTATAAAGTGAAGAGGGTTTTCCAGTATTGATAATCAAATACTTAAAGATTTTGTTAAAATCATATTTTTTTCATTTGTTGCTGCATCATTTTAATCTGTTCGGTAAGCATATTTTGTTTGTCAAGTTTTTTGGCTTCATTTAACAGCGTAGTAGCTTCCCTTTTTCGGCGTTTTTGCATAGCAATACCTGCCAGGCTTAATTTAGCCATGGCAATATCGTGGTTCATGCTTAAGCCTAACTTTAATGCTTTTTTAAAATATTTTTCCGCTTGCGTCAAATTTGTTTGCGAAGCCATTATTCCATGCAGATAATTATAATAGCCTTGTTGCTTGATGGTGAGGGCAGTTTCGGGGTTTTTTATTTTGTTTAACCATTTTTTTGTTCCTTCAAAATCCTGTTTACGCATTCTTAAAAAAGACAACAGGATCATTTCATTTCTGAAGTAGAGGAATACAAAAATTAAAGAGAGTAAGATGAGAAATATTCCATTGCCTATGAATCCGTCTACGATTTGATAAATTGCATAAGCAAATATGAGAACGGCTATAATTATTTTTATATTTTTATTAAACATTTTCTTGTGATTATTTTTGTGATGCAAAGGTAACAAATTCTGATAAAAATATTTTTTAAAAAAGGTTTGTCAAAGTAAAAACTTGTTGTATTTTTGCGCCGCACTTTTGCATAGGAATATCATATTGCATCATTAACAAAGATTCCAAAAAGGAATAAAGATATCATAAAATGAAAAGAACATTTCAACCATCTAGAAGAAAAAGAAGAAATAAGCACGGTTTCAGGGAAAGAATGGCTACTGCAAATGGTAGAAAAGTACTTGCGCGCAGAAGAGCTAAAGGAAGAAAAAAATTAAGTGTGTCTTCAGAACCAAGACATAAGAAATAAATGAATATTTATTTTAAATACAAAGGTGTTACTTTTAGTAGTAACGCCTTTTTTTATACCCTTTAACCAATTAATTTTTTAAAAAAATAAAAATGCCAAAGCGAAAAGATCTCAAATGTATTTTACTAATCGGTTCTGGTCCTATAATCATAGGTCAGGCGTGTGAGTTTGATTATGCAGGTTCACAGTCGTTACGTTCATTGCGAGAAGATGGGATAGAGACTGTTTTAATAAACAGTAATCCCGCTACGATCATGACGGACCCAAGTATGGCCGACCATGTTTATCTAAAGCCCCTTACAACTAAATCTATTATTGAGATTTTACAAAAGCACCCTAACATAGACGCAGTATTACCAACTATGGGAGGGCAAACCGCTCTTAACTTGTGTATTGAAGCAGATGAAAAAGGAATATGGGAAGATTTTGGAATTGAATTGATTGGTGTTGATATTGATGCAATAAATATTACAGAAGACCGTGAGAAGTTTCGTGAATTGATGCTAAAAATAGGGGTTCCTATGGCTCCCCAGGCTACTGCTACATCCTATTTGAAAGGAAAAGAAATTGCACAGGAGTTTGGTTTTCCTTTAGTTATCAGGGCTTCATTTACCCTGGGTGGGGCAGGGGCGTCTTTTGTACATCACGAGGATGAATTTGATGAATTACTAACACGTGGATTGGAAGTATCACCTATTCATGAAGTAATGATAGATAAAGCCCTTTTAGGATGGAAAGAATATGAACTGGAATTGCTTCGGGATAAAAATGATAATGTAGTTATTATTTGTACGATCGAGAATATGGACCCAATGGGTATACATACCGGTGACTCTATTACAGTAGCCCCGGCTATGACACTATCTGATAAGACTTTTCAGAGAATGCGGGATATGGCTATAAAAATGATGCGAAGTATAGGAGATTTCGCAGGTGGATGTAATGTGCAGTTTGCAGTAAGCCCGGATGAAAAGGAAGATATTATAGCTATTGAGATCAATCCACGTGTGTCCAGATCATCTGCACTGGCATCTAAAGCTACCGGATATCCCATTGCCAAGATCGCTACAAAACTGGCAATCGGATATAATTTGGATGAACTGAAAAACCAGATTACTAAATCTACCTCAGCATTATTTGAACCAACCCTTGATTATGTGATAGTAAAAGTTCCACGATGGAACTTCGATAAATTTGAGGGTTCCGACCGTAGATTAGGGCTCCAAATGAAGTCTGTTGGTGAAGTAATGGGAATAGGTCGCTCTTTTCAGGAAGCATTACACAAAGCTGCTCAATCACTGGAAATTAAAAGAAATGGACTTGGGGCCGATGGCAAAGGCCTAAAAGATTATGATAAGATAATAGAGAAACTCACCCATGCCAGTTGGGATCGTGTTTTTGTGATTTATGACGCCATTCAGATAGGGATACCACTCAGTAGAATTCATGAAATTACAAAAATAGACATGTGGTTCTTAAAACAATATGAAGAACTTCATTTACTAGAAAAAGAAATATCATTACATACTATTGAATCACTTCCACGAGATCTGTTGCTCGAAGCGAAACAAAAGGGATTTGCAGACAGGCAAATAGCGCATATGTTGGATTGCTGGGAAAGTGAAGTGTATAAAAAGCGTGAAAAATTAAAGGTTAACCGAATATACAAACTGGTAGATACATGCGCTGCAGAGTTTAAAGCAATGACACCTTATTATTACTCTACTTTTGAAGATGAAATTGAAACTACAGATGGTAAAAAATATAGTGATAATGAAAGTGTAGTAACAGATAAAAAGAAAATAGTTGTTTTAGGTTCCGGGCCAAACCGTATTGGCCAGGGTATAGAATTTGACTACTGTTGTGTGCATGGTGTATTGGCGGCGGCAGAATGTGGTTACGAGACGATAATGATAAATTGTAATCCTGAAACCGTATCAACAGATTTTGATATAGCCGATAAACTTTACTTTGAACCCGTTTTCTGGGAACATATTTATGATATCATCAGACATGAGAAACCCGAAGGGGTAATTGTACAGCTTGGTGGACAGACTGCATTAAAGCTTGCTGAAAAACTAAGTAAGTATGGAATTAAAATTATAGGTACAAGTTATGAATCCCTGGATCTTGCCGAAGACAGGGGTAGTTTCTCTTCCTTGCTAAAAGATAACAATATTCCGTATCCTGAATTTGGGGTTGCTGAAACTGCAGATGAGGCTCTGGAATTGGCAGACAGGCTGGATTTTCCGCTATTGGTAAGGCCATCTTATGTATTAGGTGGACAAGGAATGAAAATTGTTATAAATAAACAGGAACTTGAAGAACACGTAGTAGGCTTACTAAGGGACATTCCTAATAATAAGTTATTATTGGATCATTACCTTGATGGGGCTATTGAGGCCGAAGCGGATGCAATCTGTGATGGTGAAGAGGTATATATTATTGGAATTATGGAACATATTGAACCTTGTGGTATCCACTCCGGAGATTCAAATGCTACATTGCCACCGTTTAACCTTGGGGAATTTGTATTGCAACAGATAAAAGACCACACAAAGAAAATAGCGTTAGCTTTGAAAACCGTAGGTTTAATAAATATACAGTTTGCTATTAAAGATGATATGGTTTACATTATTGAAGCTAACCCAAGAGCATCCCGAACTGTTCCTTTTATAGCTAAAGCATACAAAGAACCATATGTAAATTATGCGACAAAGGTGATGCTGGGTGAAAAAAAGGTAAAAGACTTTAAATTCAATCCTCAGTTAAAAGGTTATGCTATTAAGCAACCGGTATTTTCTTTTAATAAATTCCCTAATGTTAATAAAAAATTAGGGCCGGAAATGAAGAGTACGGGGGAGAGTATTTTATTTATTGATAGCCTTAAAGACGATCAGTTTTATGAGTTGTATCACAGAAGAAAAATGTATTTAAGTAAATAATAGAAAGAGGCCGTCTAAAACTATTAGGCGGTCTTTTTATTTTAGGGCGTAGTGCTTTCATTCTAATTTTGGGGAAAGTTATTAGTTAATGAGTTAATAGTTAATTGGTTTTGATTTTTAGAATAGTATGCTCTTAAAGCTACCCTATTAAGGTTGTGTGCCATATTTTGGCTTCTCCTTTATCAAGCCCTCTTAATAAAATGCGTTTGAAGTTCATGTTGTGCTCTCGCCCTGTGCCTTGTAGCACATTGCGCATAGTGGGCAGCCACTTTTTGATGGAACTTTAAATTTTTGTTATTATGGTTTATATCCTCCTAATACCCACCCTTCAATAAGTTCTATTTCAGAAACCAATAACGGAGGATTTGGTTGTGGGGGCATCTGATTGTTAAAACTTTTTAATCGCGCAATAAGGTCACTGTTTTGTGCTGCTGCCTTTAAGCTTTCATACGTGGTCAAAGAAACTTCTGCCTGGTTGGTTGTTGGAATACCGTGGCATTCCAAGCATTTATTATCTATAAGTTCACTTATGTCATTATAGGTTACATCTGTGTTGGTAGGATTTGTTTCAATGATAGTATCACTATCTTCTTTATCACAGGAAATAAAGAATATTGCCGTAATTAATAAGGCAAGCAGGTTAAAATAATGTTTCATAGCTATAAAACTTAAAGTACAATTTGGAGTGTGTAATTTATGGATTATTATTTAAAATTCACAAATAATAAACCTACAAGTATCGCAATTCCAAAACTTAACAGGGTTCCAATTAAAATATACTCTGTGAGTTTTCTGTCCTTTGATTCTGTTAAATCGCTAAACCTGAAAATAGATTTGGCTGCAATTAAAAAACCTACACCCTCCCAATGGTCAGTTGCGATAAAGACAAAGACGAGTAATCTTTCTAAGATTCCAATATATTTACCGGCGTTGACCAGTGATTCATTTTCCCCAATTTCTGTTTTAGGCGTATAAACAGATATGAGTGTTTTTACTAAAATAGAGGCGGGTTGTGCTAAAAAGATTATAGAAAGTATAATTAATAAGTGTTGGTTTGTAAACTCTATTTCTATAGTTTCTTTTTGTATGGCAAGTACTATTATGGTTATAACCAGTAAGTGGAGAAACTGATCTATAAAAAATAAAAGCCGTTTGTTTTTTTCATTTTGAAAGAGAATTTTTCCGGCATCAATTATTAAATGTGAAATGCTTATTATGAGGGCAATATACCATAACGACAGATCCCACAATAATATTAAACTCAGCAACCCGTGTATAAGAACATGAAGGTAGAGCTTGCCTGATGCCAGTTTCTTTGTTTCTTTTTCCTTTACCCATTTGTCAGATTGCAGAATAAAATCCCCGATTAAATGGGCAATGAGCAACCTCAGTAGTAATTCCATATTTTTAGTTTCAAATATTAATCAATTGCCCGGGAGTTTTAGTCATTTTCCAGTTCAGATACCCTCTCTTTAAAAACCATTTGATTGAAGAGTGCAAGTTCTTCAATGTGGGCTCTTTTTTGGCGTACACTTACAGTGTTCTGTTTAATACCTATAAGTTTTCCTAATTCTTCCTGAGATAAATGAGGATTTTCAATAGTTAATTTAATTATTTCAGCAGAATTGGCCGTCCACTTATCCATAATAATTAATGCTAATTTAATACAAGCATTTAACTCATTATCTGTTTTTCTAGTATTAGTTTTAATAGCCAGGTTTTGTTTTTCTTCTTTTAAAAGTTCAAATTGTTCTCCCGAAAATTGAAAAGCCGTTCCATTGGCCTCAGAAATTTTATCGGCATCTGTTGTTTTATGCCCAATACCGATAGACATACGCACATCCAGGCCTTTTATGGTTTTTATACACGCTTTTAAATAGACTGAGGTCCAGAATACTTCACTTATATTGGAAATTTCAACCTGAAAACTATCCCCTCTGAATATATCCCAATTATTGGGTGAATTGCCAAACTTTGACAAGGCTTCTTTTAAAATCTTCATCCACTTATCGGTAGAAGTTTTTTTTGAATTTATAATATCACCTGTTATAATAGCTATCATTTTATTTATAAATTATAAACTACCACAAATATCAATAAAATAATTGATATATAAAAATATCAATATTTTAATAGATAATTATAAATATCAACAAATAAGTTGATACTCTTATTTTAAATCAATTTTGACCTTGTAATTTTCCAATTCATGGATCAATTCTTTTACTGAATATTTAATTTGGGAAGAGTATTCAATGCTTTCTTTACGATGTTCTATTCTTTTTATACTTTTAAAAAATCGGTGCAATTCCTTTTCGGTTTGAAGTATGAGTCCGGGAATTTTAACTCCTTTTCCTTTTTCGTCTTTGGCGACCATAGTAAAGTAAGAGGAATTGCAATGTTTCACCTTTCCGGTTTGTATGTGCTCAGACTCAACCCGTATTCCTACTACCATAGATGTATTTCCCACGTAATTGACAGATGCTTTCATTGTAACAAGTTCACCTACCTCTATGGGGCTCAAAAAGTCTACCGTATCTACTGAAGCTGTAACACAATAAGAGCCCGAATGCTTGGAAGCACAGGCAAATGCAATCTGATCTAAAAGGGATAAAATATAACCTCCATGAATTTTTCCGCTAAAGTTGGTGTGGGAGGGAAGCATAAGTTCTGAAATGGTTACCTGTGATGCTTCAACAGTTTTAAATTTTTTTGACATAATAGTTTGTATGTAACCTTTATTGTTAAAATAATCTTTAATAAAATCTATAGGTGGGGTAAAACTTTAGAATTGGGTGTTGTCCTCAATATTTTTTTTCTGATCATTTTCATTTTCTTCTTGCTCGTCATCGTCATAATTATCTTCAGCACGGTTCAGCCATTTTTGATCAATTTGGCGGCTTGTTTTAGCTCCTAATTTTTTTAATTTTTCCACTCTGCCCAGTAAATTGCCTTTACCGGTAAGTTTAGTCATGGAACTGCTATAGGTATTTTGTACTGTTTGTAATTGTTTGCCCACTTTTTCAAGATCGTCTAACAGGTTCTTAAACTGATCATATAACCTTCCGGCCTGCATGGCTATTTCCAGTGCATTTTTATGTTGCTTATCATTTTGCCACATACTGTCAATGGTTCTAAGTGTAGCCAGTAAAGTTGATGGAGTAACAATTACAATATTTTTTTCAAAAGCTATGTTATATAGTTGCGGGTCATAGTGAGAAGCAGTTGCAAATGCAGGTTCCAACGGAATAAAAAGCAATACAAAATCCGGGCTTTCCATTGCATACAATTCGTGATAATTTTTAGCGCTTAGCTGGTCAATGTGTTTTTTTATGGAATTAACATGCTCTTTAAGAAGCATGGGTTTCAAGGCCTCGTCTTCTTCATTTATAAAACGTTCGTAGGCTACTAAAGAGACCTTTGAGTCAATGATCATTTTTTTATTATCGGGCAAATGAATAATTACATCCGGCAGTACTCGTTTACCTTCGTCTGTGGTGAAACTGTTTTGAATGGTATATTCACTGCCTTTTTCAAGTCCCGACTTTTCCAGTACTCTCTCCAACACCACTTCTCCCCAGTTTCCCTGCATTTTGGTGTCACCCTTAAGTGCTTTTGTGAGATTTGCGGCTTCCTTGGTTATTTGTTGGTTTAGTTCTTTTAAATTTCTTAGTTGTTCCTGTAAGGTAGAATGCCTGAGAATACTTTCTTTATTGGTGTCATCCACCCTTTTTTCGAAGAGTTGGATTTTTTCCTGGAGCGGATTGAGAATGTTCTTAATATTTTCTTTATTCTGAAGTGTAAACTTCTCTGATTTTTCTTCGAGTATTTTATTAGCTAAAATCTGGAAGTCTTTATTGAGTTTTTCCTGCAGGCGCTCAACTTCTTCTTTATGTTCTTTATTTCGGGCCAGGAGGTTTTCAAAATCAGCTTCTTTTTTGGTGAGTTGTATGGCTAAAGAATCTTTTTCCCTTCGGATTTCTTCTTTATCAATAACTTCTTTTTCATTTTTTATGCGTAATTCATCGAGGGTTGTTCTTAACTGAAGTTCACGATCTTCAAAAGTGCTTTTGGCCGACCTGGTTTTTAGGCTTTGTATATAAATTCCCAGGGAAACTCCAATAATTATGGCTATTAATGTAATAGTGATTAATAATATATTATCGGTCATTGTAATTGTGTTTGCTGCTTCTTTTTTATAAAACTAAAAATCAAAATATAAATAGAGCCTGCCATTACTGATACATCGGCCATATTGAATATGCCTGTTCTAAATAACCCCAGGTCTATATGTAAAAAGTCGGTTACCGAGCCATGAAAAATTCTGTCATATACATTGCCGATACCCCCTCCAACTATAAATGAGAATCCAATCAGGTAATATCTGTTTAAATTTGTTTTAAAAAGTAAATATGCCAGCATTCCCAACAATGCAATTGCAGGTATGGCCAAAAGAAATATATTTTTTATCATGGGGTGTAGATCAGAACCAAACCCTAGAAATGCCCCGGAATTCTCAACTTTAGTCAGAATAAATCTGTCATTGATGATTTCGGTGGTTTCATAATATTCTATCTTATCTCTTACAATAGACTTTGATATCTGGTCACAACCGACATTTAAAAGCACCAGTGATACGACGATTAATTTTTTTATATAGTTATTGATATGCATGTTTAATATTTAAACTGTAATGTAAATATAAAGAATCAAACAACATGGTTTTTCTTCTTTTTATAAGGGCGAATTATTAACCTGGCTTCCCTGTCAAAACGGATATAATTATAAACCCAGTTAATAAATACAACAGCCCTGTTCCTGAAACCTATCAGGAAATAAATATGAACAAACATCCATACAAACCAGGCAAAAATTCCCTGAAATTTGAAATTTTTTAAATCTACAACGGCCTTATTTCTACCTACGGTAGCCATAGCTCCTTTATCTTTGTAAGCAAAAGGTTTCAAAGGTTTATTTTCCATAAGCCTTAAAAGGTTATCTCCCAGTTGTTTTCCCTGCTGAATAGCGGGTTGTGCCATCATTGGGTGACCCGCCTGGAATTCTTCACTGACCATGGAAGCCACGTCACCAATTGCAAATATATTTTCAAAACCAATAACCTGGCTGTACTCATTAACCAATAACCGCTTGCTTTTGCTTAGTAAAGCTGTGTCATCCATGCCTTTTATCACTTCTCCTTTAACTCCGGCGGCCCATACAAAAGTTGCTGTTTCAAAACTGATATCAGTATCTGTGGTAACTAACTTACCATCGTAATTAAGAACGCGTGTATTTTTCCATATGTTAACCCCTAACTTTTCTAAAAAATCTTCCGCTTTTTTTGATGCTTTTTCACTCATTTCATTTAAAATCCTGTTGCCGGACTGTACAAGATTTATTTGCGCCCTTCGGGTATCCAGGTCCGGGTAATCCTTAGGTAAGATTCCTTTTTTTATTTCAGCCAATGCACCTGCCAGCTCCACACCGGTTGGACCTGCTCCGACTATTACAAAATTCATGAGGGCATCCTGTTCATCCAGGCTATCTGTTAAAAGAGCTTCTTCAAAATTTTCAAGGATGAGGCTTCTTAAATTTAAAGATTCAGGTATGGTTTTCATGACCATGCTATTTTTTTCAATCTCAGTATTTCCATAAAAATTGGTAGTAGAGCCGGTAGCGAGTACTAAATAATCATATTTTATGTTTCCTATATCGGTATATACTTTTTTCTTTTCAGTATTTATTTCCTCAACTGTGGTAAGCCTGAAATAAAAATTGGTATAATTTTTCAGTATTTTACGAATAGGATAGGCAATTGAATCCGGTTCCAGTCCGCCGGTCGATACCTGGTAAAGTAAGGGTTGAAACGTGTGATAATTGTGTTTGTCCAACAAAACAACCTGGACTTCTTGTTCAGACAGTTTTTTAGCCAAAGAAATGCCTGCAAAACCTCCCCCTATAATTATTACCCTGGGATAACTGGTTCGTGGTATGTTCATGAAAATTATTTAATTTACAAAAATAGAAGTTATGATTACCATAATGTAAATATGATTGATTAATTTTCAAAAAAATTGTAACAAAACTTCTGGTTTTAACACCAATAGTAGTAAACCATTTAACCAATCAGTGAAGAAAGAACTTGAACATAGTTTTGTGAAGGAATTGGAGAAAAACCAAAACATTGTTCATAAGGTATGCAGGATATATACAAACGACCAGGATGCCCATAACGATCTTTTTCAGGAAATAACCATACAGTTATGGAAGGCATACCCAAAGTTCAGGGGGGATGCTAAATTCAGTACATGGATGTACAGGATAGCCCTGAACACTGCAATTACATTGTATCGGAAATCTAAAAGGCAGGTAGAGGCACAAAACATTGATGACATCGTTTTTAAAGTAAAAGCTGAACCGTATGATGATACTGAAGAGTGGCAATTAAAATTAATATATGAGGCCATTAAAGAATTAAATGATATTGATAAAGCATTGGTGTTTTTGTATTTAGAAGATAAAAATTATACTGAAATATCAGAAACTTTAGGTATAAGTGAGGTTAATGCCAGAGTGAAGATGAACAGAGTAAAAACAAAATTAAAAAAGATGCTAAACCCTAAATCTTTGACGTATGGATGAGTTGGATTTACTAAAGAAAGACTGGAAAGAAAAGGAAAAAGACCTTCCTAAACTTTCCTATGACGATATATATAATATGATCTGGAAAAAGTCCTCATCTATTGTAAAATGGATATTTTATATAAGTTTGGGTGAACTTTTACTGGGGATTGTGGTTAATCTTTCTCTTACCGATAAGGAGAATTGGGAAAAAACAAAAGAGGCACATTTAACCGAATTTACAGTTATAGCAACTATTATTTCTTTTATCATTATTTTTTACTTTAGTTATAAGTTTTACAAAAACTACAGGGCTATTTCTGTTACAGATGATGCCCGTACTTTAATTGAAAACATTATAAAAACAAGGGAAACAGTTAAAAATTATATCAGGATATCGCTGCTTTTTGGAGCGCTGGTTATGGCTTTTATGATTGTTTTTTCTGTTTTTAACGACCCACAAGTAGTTGAAACTATTAATGAAAAAACCAATGGTGATCCTTCATTGATGTTTTGGGCAGGCATTATTGTGGGATCTGTAATAATTATAGGGTTAGTTCTTGTAATACTTTGGCTTTTTTATCAATTGTTATACGGCCTACTCTCAAAAAGGTTGTATATAAATTATAAAGAATTAAAGAAAATAGAGGAATAGTATCAGTATTTCCATTGCCTGGTTTTATTTAGTTCTTCTTCAGCAGCCAGTACTTCTTCGGGTATAACTTTAAGAAATGAGGGGTGCTGTTCTATGGCATATTCTAATTTCTCAACAATCTCTTCAATGGTTTCATTTTCATAGTCAATATCTAAAGGCCTTTTTATTTCCATTGATTGTAAAATATTTTTTTTCTTAATCCGGAGCCCTTTTTTATCAAAAGATCTTCTAAAGCCATCTATTACTATTGGCACTACTATAGGCTTATATTGTTTTATAATATGTGCAGTACCCTTTCTAATAGGTTTCCAGGGCTTAGTTGTACCCTGGGGAAAGGTAATGACCCATCCATCATTTAAAGCTATTCCTATATTTTTAGTATCGTCTAAATTCACCTCACGTTGTATGTCCTGACCTTTATCCCGCCAGGTTCTTTCAACTGAAATAGCACCTGCATATGCTAAAATTTTTGGTAGCAAGCCAGCCTTCATAGTTTCTTTAGCGGCAATGTAATATATATTCAATTTTGGGTTCCATAAGTAACCTACATTTTTAATGGAATCTACCCTGTTGCTAAGGCTTGCATTAAATACATGGAACATTGCAACTACATCAGCAAAATAGGTTTGGTGATTTGAAACAAAAAGAACACCTGTAGAAGGAAGATTTTTTATTATATCTGACCCTTCAATTTTTAATTCATTAAAACCTCTGTAGCGTTGATGCGTTAATGTTCCAAATATCCGTATCAACCATTTTTTTAAAAAAAGTATATGTCCGAATGGATTTCTTTTAAATAATCCCATTTTTTAGCGTTTGAAAAATTTACAAAATTACAAAAATTGTTACTGTACTCTTTTACACAATTCCTTTACTTCACTAAGAATCATTGCTGTTGCCCCCCATACTGTGTAATCATTAAGTTTGTATACAGGAATATCTATTTTAATGCCATATGAGGTATTTACAATTTCTGTTGCAACAGCGTTATCATTCAGAAAATCAGTGACCGATACCTCAATAACCTCTTCTACTTCTGACTCTTGTGGAATAAATAAGGGAGTTTCATTCATGATGCCTAAAAATGGTTGCACCATAAAATTACTGGGTGGAATATAAATTTCAGTCAATGGTCTTATAAGATTTATTTTTTCAGGATGTATCCCAACCTCTTCATGAGTTTCCCGAAGCGCTGTGTAAGAGAGTCCTGTGTCACCTTCTTCTACTTTACCACCGGGAAAACCAACCTGATTAGAGTGTATGCCTTCATACGTTTTTCGGAGAATGAGCAATAACCTGGTATTAGAGTCAAAATCCGGATAAAAAAGAGAAACGACGGCTGCTTTTCTTGGTTTTTTTGCCCTCAGATTCATATCTTCCAGTTCTTTTAAGCGTAAGGTAGAAGACATTTTATGATGGGCTTCTTGACCCGGTAGAGGTAGATTTGTTATTTTTGGTATTAATTTATTAAAAAGTTCAAAATTCATGTTTTCAAAAACGATTCATCTTTTTACAATATTACTGTTATTTATTTTAACTTCTTGCGAAAGTAAGTCTGAAAAAAAATATATACCTGAATCAGTAAATACAATAGTGACGGATTCAGTCAAAACAGAAATGACAAAAAATAATGAAAATGAAGCAGATAAAAAAGAGATAGAGGAGAAGGAGTTTCGTATAACTGAAGAAAATGCCATTCCTTTCTTTTTTGAATATCAAAAAGAAAACAACGAAGATAAAGTAAAAGTCACAACCAATTTTGGGAGTTTTGTAATTGATTTATTTGAAGAGACACCATACCACAGGGCTAATTTCATTTACCTGGTTAAAAAGAAATATTTTAACAATACTTATTTTCACAGGGTGGTAAAGAATTTTATCATTCAGGGAGGAAACTCCGATAATGTGGAGACAGGAAAAAAAAGAGGAGAAATTGGCAGTTATTTACTTCCCCCGGATGCAAAGAAAGGATTTAAACACCACCGTGGAATTGTATCTATGCCTAGCAGTGAAATAGACAATCCGCATAAACTGGCTTCTCCATACGAGTTTTTTATTGTAGTACAAAAGCCGGGTGCATATCATCTGGATGGCAAGTACACTGCTTTTGGTAGAGTTATAGAAGGAATGAGTGTTGTTGACGAGATAAATAAACTCGAAACCGACAACAGGGAATGGCCTTTTAAAAATGCGGTCATATTAGATGTAGAGATTATTGAATAGAATTACATATTTTGGGTGTAGTAATTATAATCTTTAAGAACCGTATCTATGTATTCCCTATCATATAAGTTTGATTCGGTTCCTAAAATACTTTCAATTTTCAACCTTAGTTCTTTTAGTGTTTTATAATCTGATGTTCTTTTAGCGATTAAAAAAGTCTCCTTAATTAACCGGATGTCTTTATCCTGTAACTGAGTTACATTTAAAAATACAGGTTGATAATCACTTGTTACTTCTTCGAGTATTGTATGTGAAATTTTTGTTTTTTGTTTTGTGCTAATAACAACAGTACCGGCAGCTGCATCTCCTACTCTTTGTTTTTTATCTGAAAATAATATAGCCAATATACCCACTGATCCTAAAAAAAGCCAAATATCAACCAACCGGAGCATCCACCGGATGAGGTAGGAAGACCAATGTACCGGTGACCCGTCAATTTTTACTACCCGCATTTTCATTATCAGCTTGCCAAGTGTCCTGCCATTAAAAATTATGTGGCACAGAAGCGAGTAAAACATCGCCGGTAAAAAAATGAGCGAACTCAATCCAAAAACAGTCCAGCTGTCACTAAAAACATATCCCATTGCAGTAGTAACAAGATTTACCAGCATCAGGTACATATACAATACAAAAGCATCAATTAAAAATGCCACTATTCTTTCACCCAGGCCTACTATTTTATAGTTCAGATTGACATTTTGGGTAGTATTAATTGATAAGTTTGACATATTTTAAATTAATTTTATCTTTAGAAAAATTTAAATTCATGCGTGAAGCAGCTTTTGTGAAGCAAAATAAGGAAAAATGGATACTTTTTGAACAGGGCATGGCCAATAATTCAAAAATTAATCCGGATGACCTTGCAAATTATTACATACAGCTCACAAATGACCTTGCGTATGCACAAACGTATTACCCGGAAAGCAAAACCCTGCTATACTTAAATTCACTGGCTTCACAGGCACATCAATCTATTTATAAAAACAAAAAAGAAACTAAAAACCGATTACTGAGTTTTTGGGGCAGGGAGTTTCCTTTATTTTTTATGCAGTATCATAAAACCCTTCTGTATGCATTTGTAATATTTGGTATAGCAACATTCATTGGGAGCATTTCAGCACTTAATGATGCATCCTTTGTGAGGTTAATATTAGGAGATGCCTATGTAAACAAAACTTTGGAAAACATCGCACAGGGTGACCCGACTGCTATTTATAAAAGCGGTAGCGAAATAGGAACATTTCTCGGCATTACAATTAATAATATTCGGGTTGCTTTTCTTGCTTTTTCATTTGGCGTAATCACCAGTATTGGTACCGGTTATGTATTATTCAGTAACGGGGTTATGCTGGGCGCATTTATAACCTTTTTCTACACAAAAGGGGTATTGTTTGAAGCTTCAAAGCAAATATGGCTTCATGGTACTATAGAAATTTCTGTTATTGTTATAGCTGGTTGTGCGGGACTCATTATGGGAAACAGTATCCTGTTCCCTAAAACCTATTCACGGCGGGTATCATTTATGAAAGGGGCTAAAGATGGATTAAAAGTTGTAATCAGCACCATTCCGTTCTTTATTATTGCTGGTTTTATTGAAGGGTTTATTACCAGGTATTCCGGTATGCCTGTCTGGCTCTCTTTTACAATTATATTTTTGTCATTATCATTAATAGTATATTATTACATAATTTACCCTTACATTTTAAATAAAAAACATGAAGCAGGACTATTTTGAGCTAAAAGAAAACAGGGATTTTGGCGATATTATTACGCTCTATTTTGACTTTTTTAAACAGAACATTAAAAAATTCACGGATACATTTATAAGTTATAATGGTTTTTTTCTTATCGGCATTCTTATTGTAAGTTATCTTTTAGTTTCAGGGTTTATTGGTTTAATAGCTTCGACGCCGGCTTATAACACAGAAATAAATGTAGTGCCGGATATCAGCTATGTAACATACCTGATTGCCGGGTTCATACTTTTCTTTATTATTTTTATTATTTTGGGTGTGTTAAATTTCGGGCTTTCTGCTTCTTACATGATAAAGTATGTGGACGCAAAAGGTATGGGGTTTGATAAAAAAGAGGTATGGGCTTTAGTTAAAGAGCGTTTAGGAAGTATAATAGGGTTTATACTTTTATTGATACCTGTTTATATAGGTTTTCTTATTGTAAGCTTTATTTTGGCTATAATACCCCTTCTGGGAATGTTGGTTCAATATGTACTCCAGTTTTTTATGAGTGCATGGATAGGGGTTTCACTTTTTGCCATGTTGTATGAAAAAAGGGATGTAGCCGATGCTTTCGGATTAGGCTGGAAACTTGTAACCAACAATTTCTGGAAATCTGTTGGTGTTAATTTTATTTTAGGACTATTAGTGGGAATACTTCTTATGCTTCTTTTATCAATTCCCGGAATCCTTATTGGAATTTATTCGTATCATGTGGTAGACAGTAACCTCGTAGTATCTGAATCAATTTTTGCTACAATTATTTATACCCTGGGCATGTGTATATTTTTAATACTATTAATATATTCGCATTGCCTTACCCAATTTATTAATGGAATACTCTTTTTTAATCTCCATGAAAAACAATACAATACTAATACGAGGGCTAAAATTGATCAGATAGGGGAATAGTGCATAAATACCTTAAATATATATTGCTTTTTTTCTTTTATTCTCTTTTCGGACAGGATACAACAGATGGTACACTCCCTTCACAGGTAATACAAATAGATTCAAGCCAGATTGAGATTCGTGAATTCAACGAAAACCTGAATGAAAAATACAATACAAGTGAGTTTAATTACAATATAAAAGATGGTGAAAGCCAAAATTTATTGGCCAGGTTTTTAAGTTGGTTTTTTAATTGGCTCCGCCAGGCCTTTGGCATTGATATCCCTCCCGGAGCCGGGGAAATTATTGAAATTATAATTTATGTCCTTTTAGGTGTGCTGGCAATTTATCTTTTAGTACGATTCCTGTTGGGTGAAAGAGCAGCAACTTTCTTTACCAGGGGAGAAAAACACATAGCTTCCCTGGGTGTAACCGAAGAAAAAATACAACAAACAGATTTTGATAATCTTATAAATGATGCCCTGGCACAGAATAACTACAGGGAGGCCATAAGGTTCTTATACCTTAAGGCTTTAAAAAACTTATCGCAGTCCAATATTATTGACTGGCATTTCGAAAAAACGAATACAGATTATTATAATGAGATCACAGATGAAAATATAAAAAAAGCATATAGTAAAGTCTCTTATTTGTATGACTATGTGTGGTATGGTGAGTTTACGGTCGATGAAAAATCCTTTAATGATGCTATGGCCAGGTTTAAAGTATTGGATAACTTATTAAGCAAATAACGTTGGATAGAAGGTCTAAAATAATACTGGGTATATTCATCATGGTGGTGGTAGCTATTATTATAACAGAAATAGTAAGGCCAAAACCACTTAACTGGTCGCCTTCTTATACTTCCGGTGATAAAATTCCTTTTGGTTGTTACATTTTAAATAATGAATTGGAAAACCTTTTCACGGGTCAGAAAATACACAATATTAACGAAAGCCCATACCAGTTTTTATCAGAAACCGATGTTGATCCTGCCTCAAACCTCTTATTTATAAACAATTACCTTCATTTTGATAAGGAAGAGCTGAATGAACTTTTAAATTATGTAGAGAAAGGAAATAATGTGTTTCTCTCTGCCTCAGATTTTAGTCAAGACCTCAAGGATACATTAAAAATAGATATACACACACAAAGGAATTTTTCAGAAGATTCGGTTATTGCCCAAATGGTTAATCCGAATTTTAAAAAACAAGAATTTGCATATACACGTGGCGTTTTTAAATCATATTTTTCATCTATAGATACAATAAAGACTACAGTTTTAGGGTATTTTAAAAAAGAAAGTGACGAGCCACAACGTATAAATTTCATAAAAGTTAACCTTGGTAGCGGAACCCTCTTTGTCCATACTTTGCCACAGGCTTTTACCAATTATTATTTACTTAAAGGCAACAAGCAGTATGTAGCAAACAGTTTTTCATATTTGCATGAAGGAACAGTATATTGGGATGATTATTATAAAGCAGGCAGGGTAATTATAGACTCGCCAATGAGGTTTGTCTTGAATCAGGAATCCTTAAAATGGGCCTATTATCTCATGGTTATTCTTTTAATGCTTTTTGTAATATTTAAGGCTAAAAGAGAACAGCGAATTATTCCAGTTATAAAACCCCTTGAAAACTCTTCGGTAGAATTTACCCGGACTATCGGGGATTTATATTTTCAACATAAAGATTATACCAATATAATATTAAAAAAAGTTACATTTTTCATGGATTACATTCGAAGTCACTTTTATTTAGAGACCGAAAATTTAAATGATAACTTTATAAAAAAACTGGCCGTAAAGGCATCCCGAAGTTTAGATGAAACAACCACACTTATTAATTACATAAAAATGTTAAAAAATAAACCGATACATACAGAACAGGAACTAATAGAGCTGAATATGCTTATAGAAGCCTTTAAAAAGAATTAATATGGAAGAACAACAAGACGAACAACAAAAGGATCCGTTAGAATTTAATAACAGGCTGGATCTTCAACAATTACAGGAGGCAGTTTTAAAAATAAAAACTGAGCTTGGCAAAGTCATAGTAGGCCAGCAAGAAATGATCGAATTGCTTATTATTTCAATTTTAGCAAACGGACATTCTTTAATTGAGGGTGTACCGGGTGTGGCTAAAACGGTTACAGCTAAATTACTTGCAAAAACCCTGAATGTTAACTTCAGCCGGATACAGTTTACTCCCGATTTAATGCCTTCCGATATTTTGGGAACCTCTATATTCAATGTTAAAAGTTCAGAATTCGAATTTAAAAAAGGCCCTATTTTTTCAAATATTATACTTATTGATGAAATAAACAGGGCACCTGCCAAAACACAAGCTGCCCTTTTTGAAGTGATGGCAGAAAGACAAATTACCATTGATGGTGTTGAAAACAAAATGCAGGCACCTTTTTTGGTATTTGCTACTCAAAACCCAATAGAACAGGAAGGTACATACAGTTTGCCCGAAGCCCAGCTAGACCGTTTTCTATTTAAGATCAATGTAAATTATCCGTCTTTAGAAGAAGAAATATCTATATTGGAAGGTAACCATAAGCGAAGGGACGTTATTTCTGTGGATTTTATTGAGCCGGTTTTAAGTGCTGCTCAAATTGAAGCATACCAAAATACTATTAAAGAAATAATTGTAGAAGATAATTTGCTTAAGTACATTGCTTCCATTGTTAATAGTACCCGTAATAACGCCAATCTTTACCTTGGTGCGTCACCAAGGGCATCAATTTCTATAATGAATGCAGCAAAAGCACATGCGGCTATTAACGGAAGGGATTTTGTAACCCCCGACGATATTAAAAAATGCACAAAATCAGTGTTAAGACACCGAATTATCCTTACACCGGAGCGTGAAATGGAAGGTTTTACCGCCGATAAAGTTGTTGATCAGATTTTAGAAACTATAGAAATACCCAGATAGTGAAAAGAATACTAAAAAATCTATATCTCGAAAAACGATTTTTTATAATCGCCATATCGTTGGTGGTCCTTTTCTCTTTGTCTTACATGTATGAAGATTTATTGGGAGTAGCTAAAATTCTTTTTTACCTTTTTCTTATTGTGTTTTTAGTGGATATTATTCTTTTATATCGCACTAAAAACGGTGTAACTGCAAAAAGGTTACTGCCGCAAAAATTATCCAATGGAGATGATAATCCAATTGAACTCACTTTAACCAACAGATACATCTTCAATACAAATTTTAAAGTAATAGATGAACTCCCCATTCAATTTCAAAGAAGGGATTTTCTAATTTACTCAACCTTAAAGCCCGGAGAACAAACAAAGTTTACCTACCACATAAAGCCCACCGAAAGGGGGGAATATGAATTTGGCGATTTAAACATATTTGCAAGTTCACCTATAAAATTTATTTCCAGGAAATATACTTTTTCATCAAAAGAAAATATTGCTGTTTATCCATCTTTCCTTCAATTAAAAAAGTATGCCTTATTGGCATTTACGAACAGGCTTCACGAATACGGCTTAAAAAAGATACGAAGAATAGGCCACACCATGGAGTTTGAACAAATTAAAGATTATGTGTTAGGTGATGATCTCCGCAATATGAACTGGAAGGCTACAGCAAAAAGAGGCCATTTAATGGTAAACCAGTACCAGGATGAAAAATCCCAGCCTGTGTATTCGGTAATTGATAAAGGCAGGGTAATGAAAATGCCGTTTAAAGGGTTAAGCCTCCTGGATTACGCCATCAATGCTACATTGGTTATTAGTAATATTGCTTTAAAGAAACACGATAAGGCAGGGATGTTCAGTTTTTCCAATAAAATTGACAATAGGGTAGTGGCGCAACGCAGGAACTTGCAAATGAAACTTATCCTGGAAACCTTATATAATTTAAGAACAAATTTTGTTGAATCAGATTTTAGCAGGTTGTATATTGATATTAAGCGAAACTTAACCCAAAGGAGTTTATTGTTGTTATATACGAATTTTGAGACACTGGATGCACTACACAGGCAATTACCCTATTTACAAATGATAGCTAAAAATCATTTATTGGTAGTTATCTTTTTTGAAAATACCGAGTTAAAACAACTTGTAGATGTAAAGGCAGAAACAACACACCAGATTTTCGAAAAAACTATTGCTGAAAAATTTATATTTGAAAAAAAGCTTATTGTAAGAGAGCTCCAAAAACACGGAATACAAACCATTTTAACGGCACCTGAAAATTTAACAGTAAATACCATTAATAAATATCTGGAGATAAAAGCACGGGGGCTTATTTAATACTAAATTCACTACGTATCAGTCAGCAGGAAGAAAATATAACCCTTAAAGTTGAAAACCTGTCCATAGGTTATAAAATCAGTAACAAGATTTTAGAAATTAAAAATAATATTGATTTTACTCTTTCAGCAGGACAGATTGTAGCCATTGTAGGTGCTAACGGTACCGGTAAATCAACTTTATTGCGGACACTGGCCAATGTGCAACCCAAACTTCGGGGTTCTGTGCTGTTAAACAATAAAGAAATATCACATTATAAACCATTGGAACTTGCATCTCAATTGAGCCTGGTATTAACAGAACAGCTTCCCTCTAAGAATTTAACGGTGTCAGAGATTGTAGGGTTGGGAAGGCAACCGTATACTAATTGGATAGGTACTTTATCAAAAATAGATGTCCAAAAGATAAGAGAGTCGTTATCACTGGTTGAGATTGAAGGTATTCAACATAAAAAATGTTATGAATTAAGTGACGGACAGCTGCAAAAAGTCATGATTTCAAGGGCATTGGCCCAGGACACGTCCTTAATCATTTTAGATGAGCCAACAACGCACCTCGATATTTATCATAAAGCCTATGTTTTAAAACTGTTAAAAAGAATTGCTGTTGAAACTAATAAAACAATTCTTTTTTCTACTCATGAAATTGACCTTGCCATTCAGCTTTGTGATAAAATGCTGATTTTGAATGAAAAAGATACATTGTTTGGAAATCCATGTGAATTAATTGAAAAAGGTGCGTTTCATGATTTATTTCCTGATAATCTTATTAATTTTGATCCTCAATCCGGGACATTCAGGATCGTATAGTATTCACTTTTAATTAGTACAGTTTTGTTATACAAAGCGTGCATTTTAATTAAAAGTTATCAACATTTTAACATAATGCAGGAGAAAACACATATTTTTTATTATATTTATGATAACCCAAAACTTATTAATTAACCCTAAAATTATTACCTATGGCTCCAAATGCAACTACACGCGTTAAGTTTATTGAAAAAGAACAGATCAAGTTTTTACAATTTCCCAAAGAAGATGTTTTGTATCAAATGAAAGACAAAGTAAACAGAATTGTGTCTCTAAGACGCGCTTTGGCTCTTGGAAACCTTGAACGTGAAAAAGTAAAAATAATTTTTGTTGATAATGAAGGTTTTAAGAAAGTTGAAACTACCATATGGGGTTTTACAGATAAAGAGGTTATACTTAAGCAAGGAACCATAATCCCTGTAGCAAGAGTTTATAATGTAGTGTAGAAAGTTTATACTATAATTAAAACCTCCTGAACTTTTTCTTTTCAATAAGAATTCCGTAAACGATGAGGTATTGAGATACCCCATAAAAGAACATTACCACAATCTTTTCAAAAGGAAAGTGGCTATGAAATTTCATTATAGCCACTGCCGCCTGTGATACCAAAAAGCATAATGACCCTGCAAAAACTGCATAGTAACTTTTATTGTTTACCACTTTATTTCTTAAAAATGCGGCTTGAGACATATTAAGCGTAACAAACATGTATACAGTGACCGGTAAAAAGAAGTTGTCTAATTTATCATATACAAAGTATAACAAGGTCAGGCACACTAAGGATACAATGGCAATGTATGGAATAGACCGGTCTATATCAAAATGAGCACTTCTGTAAAAAACCGAAGCATAAAATATATTGGCTAAAAAAAAGCAAGCCATTCCAACCCAAAAATTGTAGGTGTAGTGCATTAAAAATATATCGCCAATAAGTAGGGAGAGCAGTGCAATAATAATGGACATGCGGTCTTTTTCTAATCTATGCTTGCTGTATATATAAAAATAGACGATGAGTGATACAGTAACCAGAGGCTTGGATATATACCTGAAATCATACAAATCTCCTACATTGTTAAAAACAATATCAAGCGCGAGATTGGTAAAGAAAAATATGGAAAAGATCTTCCAGTATTTCATAGGTATAGTTCTGTTTAAGTAAGGGCTCAAATTTGATCAGCAAATATATAAAAAAACTAATTACTTATTATTGAGTCTGTTTTGATTGCTGATACCGGATGTCAGATTTCCGATCTTTGATGATTTAGACAGAAGATGCAAGATGTATGACAAAGACCATAGAGAATAGAGAATAGAGAATAGAGAATAGAGAATAGAGAATAGAGAATAGAGAATAGAG
>CALGUD010000088.1 GCA_937901915.1 uncultured Flavobacteriaceae bacterium | reverse complement strand
GGCCTGGGTTTTGGCTGAATAATTCTCAATGATCATACTATCTTTACCAGGATTCCAGAAATCCGGATCTATACCATTTAGTATTCCTGATTCTTTAGGACTTTCATGGTCTAAAAGGGATTCCAGTCCATTTGCTTTTTGTTTTAATTCCTCCATATAACCCGGAGAAACCGTAGTTACCTTCCATGCACACTTAATAGCTGCTGCTAAAGGGTTAATCTGATCGTTCCAATCAAGCAGTCCGGATTTAGAAGCATCAAAATCAGGAATATAATGTAATTTGTTGTAATCAACCCAGCCCTGGTACTGGGCGTTATGAATGGTTAATATACTGGGTATTTTTTTTAAAGAATTATATTTATTACAATGGGACATCATAAAAGGGACTAAACCTGTATGATGGTCATGACAATGAATAATTTCGGGTTGTTGCTGTAATTGCAAAACCCAATCCAGAACAGCTATTTGAAATGCAGAAAATCTTTCCGTATCGTCATCATAAGAATACACATTTTCCCGGTCCAGAAGCCCCGGTATTTTAACCATAAAGAGATTATAACCCAGGTTGCTATGGCCGTTCAGTTTTAATATTTCGTAAGTAAAACCTTTGTCGCCTAGATTAAAGACAGCATTGTGTACACCTTCAAAATGACTTTTCTTTGTATAAGGATTGTCGTAAAAGGGCATTACAACATCTATAGTATTACCTTTTTTGCTCTGGTATTTAGGTAAAGCACCGACAACGTCGGCAAGACCACCAACTTTTGCAACCGGGTAACATTCTGCACTTATATGTAATATTTTCATTCTAAAATTTAACCAGCCTAAACTTATGAAAATATTTTATAATACACATTGATTTTAGAATAAGATAAATTGAACAAAGCCAATCTAAATTTAAAGGAAGCTGATTTTATAAGGTTGATTATGAAAATGTTGTAAATTATCATTAAAATTAACCCTCAGCTTTCTAAAAAGAGGTTTAATGGGCAGAAAATGTATAATGTGAAAGTTTAATCATTCAATTTCAACACAGCCATAAATGCCTGTTGAGGGATTTCTACATTCCCGATCTGGCGCATACGCTTTTTACCTTTTTTCTGTTTTTCTAAAAGTTTACGCTTACGTGAGATATCCCCACCATAACATTTTGCAGTTACATCTTTTCTCAAGGCTTTTATTGTTTCCCTCGAGATAATTTTAGCCCCGATAGCGGCCTGAATCGGAATATCAAATTGTTGCCTCGGTATAAGTTCGCGTAATTTTTCGCACATCCTTTTACCAATATTGTATGCATTATCTACATGAATTAAGGCAGAAAGGGCATCCACAGAATTTGCATTTATCAGGACATCGACCTTCACAAGCTTGGACTCCCGCATTCCTATAGGTGAATAGTCAAAAGAAGCATATCCCTTTGATACGGTTTTTAACCGGTCGTAAAAGTCGAAAACTATTTCTGCCAAGGGCATATCAAAGTTTAACTCCACCCTGTCGGTTGTTAAATATGTTTGATTGGTGATTTGCCCTCTTTTTTCTATACAAAGTGACATTACTGACCCGACAAAATCAGATTTCGTAATGATGGTTGCTTTTATGTATGGTTCTTCAACCCTGTCTAAGGATGAAGGATCGGGCAAGTCAGATGGATTGTTCACAATAATGCGTTCATCCGGGTTCTTTTTGGTATAGGCATAATAACTTACGTTTGGCACTGTAGTTATTACTGTCATGTCAAATTCACGTTCCAACCGCTCCTGAATAATTTCAAGGTGCAACATTCCTAAAAATCCACAACGAAAACCAAAACCAAGTGCAGCCGAACTTTCCGGGGTAAAAACCAAGGAGGCATCATTAAGCTGAAGTTTTTCCATAGAAGAACGTAGTTCTTCATATTCTTCGGTATCAACCGGGTAAATACCGGCAAAAACCATTGGTTTTACATTTTCAAAACCTTCAATCATGTTTGTGGTAGGATTTGCAGCATCTGTAATGGTGTCACCCACCTTTACTTCCCGGGCATCTTTAATACCTGTTATAAGATACCCTACATCTCCTGTTCTTACTACTTGTTTGGGATGTTGAATTAATTTTAAAGTTCCTACCTCATCGGCAAAATACGTTTTGCCTGTAGCTATAAATTTTATTTTTTGTCCTTTTTTTATTTCACCATTTTTAATCCTGAAATAAGTTTCAACTCCCCTGAAGGGATTGTAAACAGAATCAAAAATAAGGGCCTGAAGCGGCGCATCGGGATCTCCTTTTGGAGGAGGAATGCGTTCAATAATAGCTTCTAAAATTTGTTCAATTCCAATGCCGGTTTTAGCACTGGCCGGTATAATTTCATCAGGTTTACAACCCAACAAATCAACGATATCATCGGTCACTTCTTCGATATTTGCACTTGGTAGATCAATTTTATTAAGTACCGGAATAATTTCGAGATCGTTTTCTAAAGCAAGGTACAGATTGGAAATGGTTTGTGCCTGGATACTTTGGGCAGCATCCACTACCAGTAATGCTCCTTCGCAAGCAGCTATGGAACGGGAAACTTCATAGGAAAAATCTACGTGTCCGGGAGTATCAATAAGATTTAAAATATATTGTTCCCCTTTATAGGTATAATCCATTTGTATAGCATGACTTTTAATGGTAATACCACGCTCACGCTCCAGATCCATACTATCTAGTAACTGATCTTGCTTTTCACGCTCTGTTACCGAGCCGGTAAAATCTAACAAACGGTCTGCCAAAGTACTCTTCCCGTGATCTATGTGTGCGATAATACAAAAATTCCTGATGTGCTTCATACTGCTCTTTTAATGTTGATTTTGCCTATACCGGCCATCAACATTTTAATAAAATTCAATTTGCAAATATAGTTTATTTAGCAGGATATTGAAGTACGCAATTTGCTTATTTAAAACATTGGTTTTTTCATGATATTAAAAAGTATATGAAAGCCGTAAACCCTGAAATTCACCTGAGAAAGGGAGAATACTTAAATTGGGGTCCTTAAACAATTTGTTTTTGTGAAAATGCGGAACCAGTATTCCTGAAGCCATACCAACAACACTTCCCACAATAGCATCCGAAGGAAAATGCCTTCCTGCTTTTACCCTTAAATGTGCCATATAATATGTAGATGCTCCGGCAACTCCATAAAGTACCCATTTAAAAGAAGAATTCGGATGATAATCGGCATATACTTTCGCAAGGAAAAATGTTGAGGTTGCAAACAATGCCGGATGCCCGGCCATAAAGGAATTTTTGGTAGACCCTGAAGTTCTTGTACCCAGAGGAGCTTTTTCACTGTAAGCCCAGGGCCTTCTCCTGTCATTTAATTGATTTGAAGAGCTATAGGTAACACCTGTCAGGGACATAGCCTCCAGGTACAACAAGCTTACGACATGGTAATCCTTTCTGATTTTTGAATCGAGTGTAAAAGCAATTAATGGAAGCGGAATAGCTCCGTAAAACATATAGTCGCTTATCTCTTCGGCCTTTTCATCATAATTTCCGGCAGCACTTCGGTCAAAAGCACCAACATCATCAGGATCCAGTGCCATAAGGGTTTCTTCAGAGATCCTTTCCTTACTATAAATCTGACTGAAATTATAAAGTGTTAGGCCTGCAGTGGCTGCAGTAAGCGGTATATCTATTGCAGGTTTATAAATATACATTCTTTGCTTTTTGGTTTTTACGGAATCTACCTGTTCCTCTACTTGCAAAGAATCAGTTTGAGCATGTAAAGCTAAAGTTGAAAAAAGGAAAAGCAGGCATATGGCAATTTTATTTTTCATAGTATTTGCAAGTTAATCTCTTGATTTTAATGGCATTACTTTCAATTTACATTGAAAAAAACGCATTTAGGTTAAAAGTTTCTTAAAAACTACACGCATAATGGGATTGCGATAATATTTGTATTTTTACAGTCAAATCTGAGGCCTTGTTTCAGTCAAAACAGAAAAAATAAAATAAGAAAGTGGCAAAAATAGGAGACATAGAAGTTGGGGATTTTCCTTTATTATTAGCACCGATGGAAGATGTAAGTGACCCACCGTTCAGGGCATTATGTAAAGAGCAGGGGGCTGATGTGGTATATACCGAGTTTATTTCTTCGGAAGGATTGATTCGCGATGCTGCTAAAAGCACAATGAAACTGGACATTTATGAGAGGGAGCGGCCGGTAGGTATCCAGATTTTCGGGGCCAATTTAGATTCTATGTTGAGGTCTGTTGAGATCGTGGAAAAATCCAATCCGGATATTATTGATATTAATTTTGGTTGCCCGGTTAAAAAAGTAGTTTCCAAAGGAGCAGGTGCGGGTATTTTAAAGGATATAGATCTTATGGTTTCTCTTACTGAAGCTATGGTAAAACACACTCATTTGCCAATTACAGTAAAAACCAGGTTGGGATGGGACTATGATTCCATAAAAATTGTTGAAGTTGCAGAACGGCTTCAGGATGCCGGTATAAAGGCTATTTCAATTCACGGCAGAACCCGTGCCCAGATGTACAAGGGTGAGGCAGATTGGACGCATATAGCAGAAGTTAAGAACAACCCCAGAATGCATATTCCTGTTTTTGGGAACGGGGATGTAGATACTCCCGAAAAAGCAATGGAAATGCGTGATAAATTCGGACTTGACGGAGCCATGATAGGCCGTGCTTGTATTGGTTATCCCTGGTTTTTTAAAGAAGTTAAACATTATTTTAAAACCGGTGAACATTTGGCCCCGCCAACAATTGAAGAAAGAGTAGCGGCTGCCCGTCGCCACCTTGAAATGGCTATTGACTGGAAAGGTGAAAAGTTAGGTGTTTTTGAAACCCGCCGTCATTATACAAATTATTTCAAAGGTGTTCCGCATTTTAAAGAATACAGGTCAAAAATGGTAACCAGTGATGAAGCTGTTCATGTTTTTGCTGCTTTTGATGAGGTATTGGAAAAATTTTCAGGGTATGAATTTGTTCCCTAAAATTCTTTATTTACTCTAAGCGATTAACCGCTTGTTAATTCTACTGGAAGCAATTTTAGATGCAATTAATCCCAGTACAATAATGGTAGTGAGTACAATTACTACATCCAACAATTTAAATTCCATAGGATAGGGTATTGAGGGTGTAATTCGTATAATTCCGGTCGTAGCTTGTATCCATGTTAAAACCGAACCAATAATAATTCCCAACATACCCCCTGCGGTTGTAACCAGTATTCCCTGCAAAAAGAAAATCCTTCTTAGTTCTTTTATGGTTAGCCCCATACTGAAAAGGGTTTTTAAATTACTTCTTTTGTCGAGTATCATCATAATAATGGCTCCGACTACGTTAAAAAGGGCAATAATAAGGACTAAAGTAAAAATGAGATAAATGGCCAGATTTTCAGTGTTGAGCATCCGGTAAAGGGCATCATTAAGTTGGGCCCTGTTTTTAATTTCTATTTTATTTTTAAATATATCCTGAATATTTGCTTTTACAGTCTCTTCATCTGCATTGGGTGAGAGTTTAAAATTAATCCCTGTGATCTGGTTTCTTTCTTTTTCAAGTAAATCCTGAACTGTTGAAAGGTGAGCAAAAACATATTTTTTATCCAGTTCTTCGTTTATGGCGTAAATACCACGAGCTGTCACATATAATTCGTTGTAGGGTTTTACCTGCCCGGTTACGCTTCCCTTGCCGGGTTTTGGCGCCAGTATTTTAAGCAAATTGAAATTGTCGTTTACAGCCAGGCCTAAAGTGTTAGAAATACCAATTCCCGTAACAACCTGATCGGGATTATCATTAAGCCATTCTCCATAAAAAACGATGCTGTCTATACCGGTTACGCGATTATATGCATTATCAACACCTTTAATAAAAGGCAAGTGGCTTTTTTGTTTGTAATCAAGGTAAACACGTTCTTCAATTTCTTTAGAGTAAGCAGCTAACCCGTTTAAGTTTTTTAATTGATCCTCTTCATTTTCGGTAATATTAAAAAACTTACCTGAAGCAGCCAGTGCTTTTAAATCGGGATCAAAAGTGTTTGTGAACGAAAGACTAAAAGTTTTTAACCCGGCAAAGCCGGATAAGACAATAAACAGTGCAGCAGCACCTATTACAACCACCACGAAGGTGACCATATTGATAATATTTACAGCATTTTGGCTGCTTTTAGAGATTAAATATCTTTTGGCTATGTAAAATGGAAAATTCAAGATTATGTTTTCTTCCTTTTTGCTAAGAGATCCGGATTGTTAATAGGATCTTCTGTCCGTTTAAGCGATTTATCGATATTGTCAATATATTCCAGGGAATCATCCAAGTAAAACTGTAGTTCAGGTACCCTTCGGAGCTGATGCCTTGTACGTTGCGCCAATTCATGTTTAATGGCGGATTGCTGTAACTTCATTTCCTCAATCAGTTTTTCGGCATTTTTGTTTGGAAAAATACTTAAATAGACCTTGGCCTCGGATAAATCGGTGGTAACATATACTTTGGTAACAGACACCAAAATCCCCATAACACCATTGTTCCTTAGAATCCCCTGGAGTATATCAGCTAAATCTTTCTGAATAACCCCTCCAATTTTTTTTTGCCTGTTTGTTTCCATACTGCAAAAGTACAATAATATTGATTACAGTAAATTGGTTATTTTTTCTAAGACCTCACAGGTTTTGAAACCTGTGAGGTCTCATTTTAATAAAATGGACTGATCTAAAAGTCAGGTCAAAAACTTCCATAAAAAAAGCCCGGCTTACGCCAGGCTTTGCTCCCACTTCGTGGTCCCACATGGGCTCGAACCATGGACCCCCTGATTATGAGTCAGGTGCTCTAACCAGCTGAGCTATAGGACCTATAAATTTTGGAGTGCAATATTAGTATATATTTTTGTTCTCTGCAAGCAAATATAGGCATAAATGCAACAATAAATAATTTGCTTTAACTCATTTTTTTCTTTTTACAAGCTACAACTTGTAACATAAAAACTAACAACCAATTAACTTAATAACCAGGTGGCTTCGAGAGCCTCAGCCACCTTTTTAAAGTTATTAAGTTAATTGTTATTGGTTAATTGGATACAACTCTACACTTAGCACTCTGAACTCTGCTCACCTTTTTGCCTCGGATTACACAAATATTTCTAATAAAGCAATGTGATTTGGGGACCAGCAGCTGTTAAATTGTTATTGGTTAATTGGGTACAACTCTACA
>CALGUD010000087.1 GCA_937901915.1 uncultured Flavobacteriaceae bacterium | reverse complement strand
TGAGTATTGAAACAACTGCCATCATGGTAAATCCTGTGCCAAGCGTTTGTTCAGCACGTACTTTGTCTTTCCTGCCAAGGTTTATGGAAACAAATACTCCTGACCCGATGCCTATGAGCATACCAAAACCCATCAAAATAAGCATTATCGGAAATACTACTGATAGTCCTGATAATGCTTCGGCGCTGACCCCCTGACCGATAAATATACGATCGACAATATTGTAAAGTGCGTTTACAAATACACCCACAAAAGCCGGAATGAAATATTTGAGCATCAGCCTTCCTATACCAGCATCCCGCAATTCATCCACTTTTCCCATTATTGCAAAGGTAAGGATTTACCCCCTGTTTTATTCCCTGTCTTGTTACTGGTAGATTATTGTTATAACATTCTTTTTACTTAAGAAGTCACGGCGAGACTGTAAAATGAACTCTGTCCAAAAATTATAATTTTGCGACAGAAATTTATGGAAGCTTTAAAATTTAAAGAAATGCAGGCTCTCGCACTGAAGCAGTTGCGCAGTGGCCAATCCCTAACAGGAAAAGACGGAGTATTTGCGCCATTGTTAAAACAGTTCATAGAGGAAGCCTTAGATGCAGAGATGACTGATTACCTGAACAATAATGAGCGAATGAAAGGTAATAAACGTAATGGCAAAAAGTCAAAAAAAGTAAAGTGTCTTGAAGGAGAAATAGAGATTTACACCCCTCAGGACCGTCACAGTGAGTTTCAGCCCCATCTGATACGTAAAAGGGAGACGGTTTTATCTGACAATCTTGCCCCCCAAATCATTGCCTTATACGGTCTTGGGAACAGTTTTAGAGACATCTCGAACCATATAAAGAAGATGTACGATGTAGAATTATCTCATTCCACATTAAGCGAGATAACCGACAGGGTTATTCCCAAGGTAAAAGAGTGGCAGAACAGGGCACTGGATGCATTCTATCCCATTGTATGGTTAGATGCAATGCATTACAAGGTAAGGCATGAAGGACGGGTTGTAAGTCGTGCAGTTTATAATATATTAGCCATTAACAACAGAGGCTATAAAGAAGTTATAGGAATCTATGTATCAGAAAGTGAGGGGGCCAGATTTTGGCTCAATGTTCTTACCGACCTGAAAAACCGTGGGGTAAAAGATATCCTGATAAGTTGTATTGATAATCTAACTGGTTTTGCGGAGGCCATTAACAGTGTCTTTCCTGACTCAGAGGTACAATTATGTGTTTTACATCAGGTTAGGAATTCTTTAGGGTATGTTATTCATAAAGATAAACCTGAATTCACAAGAGATTTAAAAAAAATCTATAGGGCAGTAAATAAGTCCCAGGCCGAAATAGAGTTAGATAATCTTGAAGAAAAATGGGGAAAAAAATATCCGATAGTTATTAAATCCTGGCGAAACAATTGGGAAAATTTATCCACTTATTTTCAGTATGATACACATATAAGAAGAACCATTTATACGACAAATCCAGTTGAAGGATATCATCGTCAAATAAGGAAGGTAACCAAAACAAAAGGTCCTTTTCCCAATGATATGGCATTGTTGAAACTACTATATCTGGCTATTGATAATATAGTTGAGAAATGGACTCAACCTATTCATAACTGGGCGCTTACGGTGCAGCAATTGAGTATAAGGTTTGGCGATAGGATGAAGGTAGATATCTAATTTTTAATCTTAAAAAGCCAAGTAAGGCCAGGATTTGAAATCTGTCAAGGGTAATACAAGCGGCTCCGTGCCTCCGCCGCCCTTGCCAGTATTCAAATCCAGCCCGAAGAAGCTTTTACGATTAGAAAATGGAAAAATATATTAAATTTGATTGAAGAAAGAAAAACAGACAGAGTTTAATTTACACTCCCTCCGGCACCGGAAGAATCAAAACATTACAAACGCCGGATCATCCTCAATTTAATAAGGTATCATCATTGGATCAACTTCGCACCAACTTCGCACCATGTTCGCAAAATTGCGAACATGGTGCGAAGTTGATCCGAAGTTGGTGCGAAGTTG
>CALGUD010000086.1 GCA_937901915.1 uncultured Flavobacteriaceae bacterium | reverse complement strand
AAATGGGATATCAACTAACAGTATATCAGAATGTTAAATAAATACGTCATCGGTAGGATTCGTCTTTGACGGAGACGAAGTAATCTGCCGTTTTATACACCGCTCTGTAAAAAAACTACTTTTAAATAAAAATAATTATCTTTCAAAAGAAATATAAGCATTGTACTTATTTCATGTCAGTGAAAAAATAAAGAAATATGGCAAATGAACAATTACAAAAGGATATTAAACATTTTGAGTATGTAACCAAAGATAAGTTTGAGGTTATGCAAAATCTTCTCAATAAAGGTTATAATGAAGCCGATATCATTGAGGAATTTGACAGTTATCATTTTAAATCAGAGTGGCATGGTAATATATTAGGCTTTTTTATGATAGGCCTTGCTATTTTAATTGTATTCAATATACAATCAACTTTTGGCAGTTTTAGTTATAGATTTAATTCCCAAGGTGATTTTTTTAGGTTAAATGAATGGGTCTTTAAGCCATTTCTAATATTAGCATTACTTTTTACAGGTATCAATACAATTATCAACAAAGGCTTCATTAATAAAAACCTGAAATTAGCAATGATTGTAATATTTTCTTTATTCTTAATTACTTCTTTGATATCTAATTCTCCTTTGTCGCTTTTAATTGCTGTTATAGGAATTATACTTTTTAGCCTGTATAAAATTGTTAATGCAAATGAATTTTCAAGTGCACAAATGCTTATTAATGAAATAAAAAACGGCAATAAAAACAGTAAGAAAGTTTTAAAAAAGATTAGTATTTATGAAAAAAAAGTATGGAATGGCTCATCTGTATTTTTATTTTTACTTCTATCCTTTTGCCTATTTCTAAACTCACCAATTGAAATAACCCGGGAAATAATTACACAAACTGAAAACAGCACTTCTTATAAGGCCTCTCTTCAAAATATTGATATAATTCTCTTTTACGGTAATCACATATTATTAGTATTAAGCTTTATCATGAGCGTTTTATTAAATATAAACTTGAAGAAGTTTAGAAAATTATTGTTTGGAATTATGGTACTATCTGCAATTTATATAATTACGGCTTTTTTTCATTCTAACTTTCAGGTTTCCATCTTTCCTGCACTGATCATCATTATAGCAGGAATAATTGCAGTAACCAAGCATGACCTATTACTATCAAAAAATAAAATAACAACTGAAAACCTTTAAATCCCGTTAGCGCAACCCGCTCTCCGAAGCCTACCTTCGGTAGGTAAATATTCCGACTTCGGATATTGAATACAAAAGCCCGTTTTAAATAAAAATAATTATCTTTCTAAAAGAAAAGAGATAAAATGAAATTGTATTTGTTTATTGTTGGTAAACATTTAGAACGAACCGCATACTGATAAAGCTATGGCTGAACAAAAAACTGAAACAGATAAAATCTTAAGCAGGATATTGATATGGTTACCTTCATTAGCAATACTGCTTTTCTATATTCCTAATGCTTTAGACAAATTGCTTAACCCCAGCCAAACGGGGAAAATTGTTGAAAGTAGTGCCGTAATGATTACAGCCGGAATTTATATTTTAATTGCAACAGCACTTTTCATGTACAACAAAACCATACTTATTGGAACATCAATGTTGGTTTTATATATGACTTTTATAGTTCTAATCCATATGTACAAAGGGAAACCATCTGAAATTGTAATTCTCATACTTATGGCGACCATATTTGCTTCATATATCAGAAAACCTCAATTATTTCATTAAAATCCCGCTAGCGCTGATCTACCTGTCGGTAGACAGGTTTGTAATCCGTGCTATCCGCTCTCCGAAATCTGACTTCAGAGGTTAACAAATACAAAACCCACTTTTAAATAAAAATAATTATCTTTCTAGAGTAAAGAATTTCGGTCCAATTATAGTAAGAGTTAAAAAATTAACTGCTAACAGAAAATAATACCAAAAATGAATAACAATTATAATATTGATAAAAAGGTTACAATTATTTCTGTTGTAGGTTTAATTCTAGGATTATTTATCCAGATATCATCAATATTTGCTTTTCCTCCTTATCCCTGGGTAACGAATACACGTCAGGTTATTAGAGTGTTATCACCAAACATTAACCTGTCATTTATGTCAGATCATATGTTTAAATTTTATAATTTCCGAACAGGATTGGATATAAATTTTCTGGATTTATCAATTTATATTTTAATACTAATAGGAGTAATTGCTTATCTGAAAAGCAGGGGAAAAGAAATCCGATTATTGAGAATGTCCTTTAGTATAATCCTAATAACAAAGTTAATATCGATATTGAGCCTTATTGTTGCAGTATCAGGAGGCGTTTCCCTAACAAATCAAATATTTTTAAGCATTCTTTTAATAATTAGCAATTTATTTTGGCTGTTATGCTCTTTGTATGTGGTAAAAAAATTATCTGAGAATCTTAAATTGCAGGAAAAAAGTAAAAAGTTCAATACAGTTATTGATTATGTTGACACCCCTAAAATTCAAAGATTTCTTCATCATACATTGGATTTATTTTTAAGTTTGGCAATATGCTCGGACTTAGTAGTTTTAATTTTCTCGGGTTTTCTAAATAAGGTTGATGTGAATTTGGCCGTATTTGTAGTTCTAATAGCATCCAAGCTTTTCTATCTTGTTTTCTTTGAGTTTATATTTCATGCAACACCTGCTAAGTTTTTAACTGGCTCAAGGGTTATAATGAAAAATGGGGATAACATAAGCTTACAGACTGCATTTTTCAGAAACCTCTCAAGACATGTTCCATTTGAAGCATTTTCATATTTGGGCACTGGAAATGGATGGCATGACAAATGGTTAAACACCAGAGTTGTTAAAGAAGAAAATATTGGGGTTCCTCTAAAAAAATATTCATGGATATTTTTAATTTTTTTAGTGCTTGGAATCTTGGGTTATACAGGTCATAGGCTGTGGGATAAATATGATAATTATCACTCCCAAAAAGAAAAGTATGAACAGAAAACTGAAGAAATTGAGCATTCTTTAAATAACCTGTCAAATGAACATTTCATAAAGCTGGAGGGAACTGAAATAAAGGTACGGGAATTTTATTATATGAAAGTGGATACGATTATGGAACATAGTATTGTTTTTAAATACTTTAAAATGAACGACTATTCTCCATCAGTATATGAAGTTGAAAAGTATTATGAAGCACACAAGGAAGGTATGCTTTATACAGAAGTTCTAAAAACTGACCTTGAAAATTCTTTTACTAAAGACTATGATGACTTTAATGATAACAGGTCCGGGTATAACTTCTTTCCTGAGACTAAAAAGAATTACTTTATAGTGGATATTTTTAGAGGATATAAACCAAATATCACTTTGTATACTTATGGTGATGATTATAACAGGGAAATTATTTCCATACTTATGGAAAATGATGGCTGGCCTGCTGAGCTGACACAAATTAAGAATTTAGAAGGGGATTTGAATTGGTTAAATAAATTACCACAAAAAATTAATGCAAAGTATACATATTCTACTCAGGGGGAAATATTAAGGGCAGAAAATTTTGAATATGGAAAGGTATATAAATTTGAATTTACTATTAAAGATTCATTAGGGCGAGAAGAAAAGATTATTGCAAATTTTGATGATATTATGAGACGGTAACTCATTTTCCATAGCCTGTCTTGAAAACAGATACCTCTCCCCCCATTCCCCCGATCTCCGAAGTCTCCTGACCTCGGAGGTTAACAAATACAAAAGCCACTTTTAAATAAAAATAATTATCTTTCTAAAAGAAAAAGTAAGCGCGATTGTGTTTGTTTGTTGTTGTGGCGCATTTATACAAACTACTCTAATAAAACAATTTATCTTTTAAAGTCCAAAGAATTAATTATATTTGTATCTAAGTGGATACATTTTTTAAATGATAATTACCGAAAAAACATCTGAATTTGATAAGTGGATTAGAAAGCTAAAAGATATTCGGGCAAAAGCTAAAATACTTTTCCGAATTCAAAAACTTGAAACAGATGAACATTTCGGAGATTGCAAACCTGTAGGTGACGGAATAAGCGAAATGAAGGCTACCGAGTGTATTTTAAAGAAAAAGACAACAAAATCGTAATTCTTTTAATTGGTGGAGATAAATCAACTCAACAAAAAGACATCGAGAAAGCAAAAAAAATCTGGAATAGAATAAAATAATTGATATGATAACTACAAAATTTGACATAGCGGACTATTTGGACAGCGAAGAAATGATTGCTGAATATTTGAATACTGTTCTCGAAGATGGAGACAGTTCTGATTTGATAGTAGCAATCGGACATATTGCAAAGTCAATTGGAATGACTAAAATTGCGGAGAAAACCGGAATGAGCAGACCTAGTCTTTACAAAGCATTGTCCGACGGAGCAAAACCTCAATTTGAAACAATAATGAAAGTACTGAAAGCTATTGGCGGACAAATCAACGTGAAACCAATGTCAGCATAAAAAAACGACTCCCGCTCCCCGCTCTCCGAAGCCACTTTAAATAAAAACAATTATCTTTCCAGAATGACTAAAAATATAGAATACGGAAAATTTTGGGATAGAGTTGGTGCCTATTTATTGGATTCCCTACTGGTAGGAGTTGTTGTATTCGGCCTGAATTATCTTAATATAACCCAGTTTAAAAGCTTTCTCTTTTATCTACCTGTAGCAATAGTCGGGATTTTATACAAACCTTATATGGAAAGTTATTATGGGGCCACTTTGGGTAAAATGGCACTTAACCTGCAGGTAACCGACTTAAATTACAATAAAATAGATTTTGAAAGATCACTATTGCGAAGTCTTATTGTTATTACTCCTTCCCTTATTTATATTCCGCTATATTACTTAGCTTTTAACAACCCGCAAATTACAAACATAAACGGATTCCTGGAGTTTTCAATGGCCCTGGATGCTGCATATCCAACTACACGGCTCATTGGACATTTTTTTTCACTAGTATACTTAACAGATTTGGTTGTGCTCATTACTGAAGGAAACAATAAACAAAGATCACTAAAGGATTTTATTGCCAAAACCTACGTGATAAAAACTAACATATAAAACCTGCTATGTGCAATAATTAAAAACGGCACATAGTAAAGAGCTTGCAGAAGCCAGATTATTACAATTCTACAACAAATTATAAAACCAGTTTAATTTTTAAAACACGGGATTTAACTACCTTTGCAATGCATAAATTAAACAGCAAGATAGTTATGACCCACACTAAAAAGCTAGTGGTTGTTGGAGGTGGTTTTGCAGGCCTTGAACTTGTAAAAAGGTTAGGTAATTGCCCTGATTACCAGATTGTTTTGGTTGACACTAACAACTATAATTTCTTTCCGCCTTTAATTTATCAGGTATCCACAGGTTTTATGGAACCGTCTGCCATTAGTTATCCGTTCAGGAAAATTCTACGCAAATTAAAATATGTAAATTTTAGATTGGGCTCTCTTGTAAAAGTAATTCCTGAAGAGAATAAAATAATATTAAGTAACGGTGAGTTGAACTATGATATTTTAGTGATGGCAACGGGTACGGAAACCAACTTTTTTGGCAACAAAAATATTGAGGAACAAAGTTTGCCAATGAAAACGATTAGTGATGCCTTGTCCCTACGAAATGTGATTTTAACCCGGCTTGACCGTGCTACACGTATCCATAACCCAGAGGAAAGAAAAAAATACCTGACATTTGTGATTGCAGGTGCAGGCCCTACGGGTGTTGAACTTTCGGGCATATTATCTGAAATGAAAATGTCCATTATTTTGCAAGACTATCCTGAATTGCTGGCACAAGACCTTGGAGACATCCATTTAATTGACGGACAGGCATCTGTTTTAGCCGCCATGTCTAAAAATGCGAAAACTTATACCTCTAAAAAATTAACCGAACTGGGTGTTACCTTAACCATGAATGCCCTGGTGAAGGATTTTGATGGCGAAACCGTGTATTTATCTAATGGTAACAACATTCTATCGAAAAATCTTATTTGGGCAGCAGGGGTATCGGCAAAAACGTTTGACGGATTTTTAAAAGATAGTTTTGGAGCAGGCAGACGATTGAAAACAAATCGGTTTAATCTCGTCCATTCATACGAAAACATTTACGCCTTAGGAGATTGTGCTTTAATTGGGGGGGATGAAAATTACCCCAATGGACATCCTCAATTGGCTCAACCGGCGTTGCAACAGGCTAAAAATTTAGCACACAACTTAAGCCGAAAAGACAACAACTGGAGGCCGTTCGAGTACAATGATAAAGGCTCAATGGCTATCATAGGTAGAAACAAAGCGGTATTGGATTTTCCAAAACAAAAACATTATATAAAAGGGTTTGCAGCTTGGTTGATTTGGATTTTTGTGCACATCATGAGTCTTGTCAATTTTAAAAACAAAATAAGAACCTTGTATAATTGGTTGGGTTATTACATTTATAAAGACCAATCCTTCAGAATGATCATTAAACCAACCGAAAGAAAGAATAAGTAAAGATTTTAATCAGTATCACTCATACCCCCGGCTGTTTTTACACAGCTCTCTCACATTTATTTTTTAAATGTATCCATACACAAGGCATGTGCTTATGGGTAGAGCCACATCGTTCCATACTTTCAATCTTCGCAATGACCCATTTTAACGTCATCGGTAGGATTCCACCTTGCCGGAAGACGAAGTAATCTGCCGGTTTTATAGGCCGCTCTCCGAAGAAAGTCACTTTCAATAAAAATTAATTATCTTAGCTATATGAAAATTAAAGATGTCATAAAAGCCAAATTAGTTGATTTTACAGCCTTATGTAAATTACATAATGTAAAGAACTTATATGCCTTTGGGTCATCTGTAACAGATAGTTTTGATGAAGCTTCAAGTGACATTGACCTGCTTATTGAAATAGACGAAAACGATCCCCTGGAACGTGGGGAAAAACTACTGGACGTATGGGATAAGCTTGAAGATTTTTTTCAAAGAAAAGTAGATTTGCTAACGCAAACTTCAATTAAGAACCCTGTTTTAAGAAAGAGTATTGAGGCTTCCAAAATTTTGATCTATGACGGAAAAAAGCAAGAAGTATCTCTCTGATATACTAATGGCTATTGACTTAATTGAAAATTTCACAGCCGATACTTCTAGCTTTGAAGACTATGAAAGTGACCTTAAAACTCAAAGTGCTGTAGAAAAACAACTTGGAATAATAGGGGAAGCTTTAAATAAACTGCGAAAAATTGAACAATCCTTGTCAATTGAAAACGACAAACAAATCATTGGCTTTAGAAACCGGTTGATTCATGCGTATGGAAGTATTGATAATGCCATTGTCTGGGTTATTATCAAAAGGCACTTATCGGAACTAAAAAAGGAAATTCAGAATTTAGAAAATTAAAAAATTATATTTTGAAACAGATTTTCAAAAAAGAAATGGCAATTGATTTATGGGACGAACTTACAGATGAACAACAAGCTAAAATTAAACAAGCGGAGTCTGAAATCGAGAAAGGGGAAATTACCAATTATGACACTTTTATGGCTAATCACAGATAGGGCAATTACAAATTCAATTCGAAAGAAACTATAAGTGTTATCATTTTGATAGCAGACGAAATCCTAACAAACTGGCAGAATGAATACTGAAAAAGAACTTGCAAAGTTAATAGACCACATTACAAAGCAATGCTTTGAAAGTGAGGAAGAAATGAATGATTTTTTAAAAAAAATGAAGGAACAAAGCCTCAATGATTTACCTGAGATAACTGATAATAAAGGACGCTCACAAGACTTAGTTTATAAAGCTTACGAGCAACCAGTTTCGAAAGGAAAGAAATTAGTTAAGCAGGCTCTTGAGCTTGATCCGGATAATGCAGATGCTTATAATTATCTCGCAAGTACTGAAAAGAACCTTGACAAGGCCATAGCAATGTTTGAAAAAGCAATTAAAGCTGGCGAAAACACACTCGGAAAGAAATTTATCAAGGAAGAAAAAGGATATTTCTGGGGACTATTTAAAACACGCCCATATATGCGGGCAAAAGCCGGCCTTGCAGATTGTCTATATGCAAAAAAGGAAATTGATAAAACCATTGAAATTTGTGAAGAGATGTTAGAATTAAATCCAAATGACAATCAGGGAATGAGGTATATGTTATCGACATTATTATTAAGTAAAAAAGACTTGTCTGCATTTGAAAGGTTTATGAAAAAAACCGAAGACGAAAATAGCGCGGTTTGGAATTACAATAAAGCGTTGTATCAATTTAAAAAATCAGGGCAGACCACAAAAAGTGATAAAGCATTACTAAAAGCTTATAAAAGTAATGAATTTGTAATAGATTTTATGTTAGGAGTTAAAGAAATGCCCGATGAATTACCTCAGTATATTGGAAGAGGAGATGAAGATGAAGCAGTTTCTTATATTAATCAAGCTTGGGCAATTTGGGAAAAAACAGAGGGAGCATTCTACTGGCTTTTTGAATTTAAAAAGAAAAGATTAAAAGTAAATTAATTTTCCCCCGCTAGTGCGGATCCAATGTCATTAAGTTAAGGTTTTTTTATAATGTATCTTTTTGATTTTTAGTTATTTTAGGTTTTATTCTTGAACGGTATTTACCTGATTTTCTTTCAAAAGTCCTGTTGGGCCTTATGGGTATTAAATGAGATTTAAATAGTATTTTTAGTTCTTCTACAATATCATCACCCGTTGTTTTTTGGTTTAAGAAAAGGCTTACAATTCTATTTTTTAACAAACCGTAAGATACATTAGTGTTTATTTTATAATCATATTTTTTATCATGACTATTTTGTTTTAATTCATCTTCAAGTTCACCAACAATCAAGGTTTGCACATTACTGACAAATAATGCCGCTTTGAAATCTTGTTGAATACTTTGATGTGAGTAGCCGGAAAAATGTTCAACTTTTAGTTTGTTTTTCAATTCATCATAAAATGTTTCAACACCCCATCGTTTAAAATATAATTGCTTAAATCCGCTAGTTGGGTATTTAGAGCTATCAAGTAAAGATGTCATTAAAATTTCAACTTGTCCTTTAGCTAGTTCCACCCGGATCAAGCGTACTTTAATAGCACTGGTTTTTGTGTATTGTTTGTCTGAAACATTTGTGTTTTTTCCCGGGTATATTTCTACAATAAGTGACTTTTTTCTGCTCTTTTCAAAATCAATGGTTAATTGACTAAAACTAACCTTTACACGCATTAAATAATTAAGCCCTCTTTTTAAATGTTGGTGTATAAAATCGTATGAAGGATAACCCCTGTCAAAAATTATTAGGTCATTTTCTTTGTAATGATCAAGATGTGTCAACGCTAAGTCCCGTTCACCATTTACTAAGGGAGCCAAAATACCATCTAACACATATTTGTTTTCTACATCGTATAATACAGAGCATCGAGCCTGTACTAAAACCGTATTTGTTTGGTTCTTTGTCTCTCCATAGATAACTTTCAACTCTTTGGTTATGGGTAAGGTAATACGGGAAGCGTCAACAGCCAAGATCCTAAAACCCTTCCATAGCTTAACCGCAACCTGGTTATCAGTATAAAACTCATCTAACAATAGCCAGGAAAGCTTCTCAAAAACCTCGGGCCTCACTTTTTTCCTTGCCTGTACAAAAGCACTCTTTGTAAAGCCGTAAATTTTAGCAGGTCTAAACAAGCTTGTAAAATTCTCTATCTCCAAAGAAAGACTTTTTCTTAAAAGGTTTAACATAAACAATAATAATATTGGAAAATCCTGTTTTCGTTTTCTGGTAAAATGATGTTTTGATACTTTATAATCATATTTTAAATGCTCACTAAAAATTTCATTTTTGACGAGATTAAAAATAAATCTGGCTGTTTTTTTTCATTAATTTAAATGATTGATTACTAGATAAATATACGAAATTTACAAACAAAAAGCAATATAAATAACTGATAATCAGGTATTTACTTTCTTAACTTAATGACATTGAGTGCGGATCTACCTGGCGGTAGACAGGTTTGCAATCCGTGCACCCGCTCTCCGAAGTCTACCTTGGTCGGTAGGTAACAAACACTCCACTCACTTTTAAATAAAAATAATTATCTTTCCTGGCTCAAAAAATAAACCTCAAAAAACCATATTTTCTCATCGTAAATCATTGTATGAAACCAACCTTAATCAAAACCTCTATCCTTTTAATATTCTTATTTTTTTCCTGTACTTTTTTTGATAAAAAAAATGACAAAAACGAAGAAAATGAAGCACCTTCACTCCCCTATTTTGAAGGCGTTATAAAATTATCAGAATCACGCGGACTTTATGGTAGCATTTCTAAAATACATACAACATACCACATTTCAGAAAACCGGATGAAAAGAGAGCAGGAGCTGGGAGGTGTTAATACAGTTTTTAGTATTTATGCGGGAATGATTATAGACTTACAAAAGGATAGTATTGTACTTTATTATGCCGATGGATTGGCCGGAACTAAAAACAAACACACTTTAAGCATCGGGGAATACAAAAAACATATGACCGATAATTACATTCCACAATCCGTACCCGCACCTTATGATACTACTTTTAAATTACTTCCGGAGTATGTAAAAAGCGGATTAGTAAAAGATTCTACGGAAATAAAAGGTTTTATGTGCGATTATACAATTTATAAAGACAGCTTAAAAATATTAAAACAAGAAGTGTTTGATACCAAAGAGATAAACATTAAGCGTCCTTTGGTAGCGCTTACATTCTTAAATATCCCGACAGAAATTAACTTTCCCCTAAAATCTGAAGTGCATACCACCATTTCAGATATCAGTAACGACTCCATTATTGCCGGAAAACAAACCAAGCTCCTTGATGAATTGGCCAGAAGAACTCTAAACAGTCATGATTCAATTACTGTAAACGAGAAAAGTGACCTGGAAAAACTATCCAATAACAAATGGCTTAAAATAGGGCTCGATCTTGTTAAAAAAGGAGTGGATCTCAATATTAACATAGAGTCCGTTATCACAGAAATTACTCAGAAAGTACTTAACAAAGATGAATTATCAATAACCTACGGAGAATTTACCGAGATAGAAGACTTTGATGAATTTATGAATTCTATGCCCAGTATAGGGGACGGTGGAGATGATTTTGATTAATTTTAGACCGGCGAGCTGTAAGTCTCCTGACCTTTAGAATTAAACAAATACACAAATAAATAACAGGTATTCGATAGAAGCATAATTCTTCTGACTTGCTATAATTTTTTCTTATTTTAGTAAACATACCTATAACAATGAACAAATTTGTTGAAGCAGTTTGTTTTAACCCAATGCATAAAATAAAAATGGAAAACTATCAGCTAATAGCAATTTTCACATATCCTTCAGACCTGGTTATAGCAAAAACACTTTTGGAATCACATAATATAAATTGCTATGTCAGAGACGAATTAACAGTGCAGGTTCATAATTTTTATTCGAATGCAATTGGAGGAATACGACTCGAAGTGCCCAAGGACAAAGCTGATTTAGGCAAAAAATTACTTAAGGAGAATGGATTTAACAACATCTTGATTGATACAGATGACTCGAAAGAGGATTATCATCCATTTATTTATAAACTTATTAAAATTGGGGTCCGCTTCATAGTAATTGCGACAATCCTACTGATAATTATTTTCAGCCTATTGTTTTTTATATGAAGAGTATGAAATGTCCATATTGTAATAGTACTGAAATATCAAAACCTGAATATTCAAGAAAGACCTTTGCAATTTCAATGTTACTAATAGGCTTCCCCTTATTTTTCAAAAAAACAAGATTCTGTTTTGATTGTTCACGAGAATTTAACAAAAGACAAACTTAAACACTCACGCATTTATTACCCCACTCTCTCAATAAGACCTTGAAATAAAAATTATTATCTTTCTGTTATTGAAAATCCTCCAGTCAAAAGTAACGACCATGGAAATAAAGTACAACAGAATCGGAATTGACTATAACCACACCCGAAAGGCAGACAGGTATTTAGCAGATAAACTGTTTTACCATTTAAAACCTGAGAATTCCGGGATGTATCTTGATATTGGTTGTGGTACAGGGAACTATACCACTGAATTGTTTAACAAAGGAGCGTGTCTCATAGGAATAGACCCTTCAGAAAAAATGCTCGCTCACGCAAAGGCTAAAAATGACCAAATTGATTGGAGAATTGGAACAGCGGAAAACACGGGTCTGGTAAATGAAAGTATTGATGGGGTTATAGGCAGTTTAACTATTCATCATTGGACAAGCCTGCAAACAGGATTCTCAGAACTCAGCAGAATTTTAAAACTAAACGGCCGTATGGTTATTTTTACTTCAACACCGGAACAGATGGCCGGTTATTGGTTAAACCACTATTTTCCAAAAATGCTTGAAGATTCAAAACAACAAATGCCATCTTATGAAAGCATTAGTACAGCAATGACAAATTCAGGATTAGAGATAGTGCAAACAGAAAAATATTTCGTCCGCCCCGACCTGGAAGATCATTTTCTCTATAGCGGAAAACATCGGCCTGAATTATATTTGAGTCCAAAAATCAGGAACGGGATCTCATCCTTTTCTGATTTATCAAGTCAACAAGAAATTGAAAATGGGCTTGCTCAACTAGAAAGAAATATAGAAACCGGCAAAATTCAAGATATTATAAGCCAGTATAATAATACAGATGGTGATTACCTGTATGTAATCGCAAAAAAGACCGGTGCTAGCAGCTAAATAGCTGATCAGTAAATTCAGAAAAATTTAATACTTCTAAAAATAAATTCTTCCAAAATATTCACACTTTCATTTTTTACCTGTCTAAACATTACAGTTAAATTTCATTGACTGTTTAAAACAAAAAATATGTATAAGACAAGTATTTATTTAGTAATCGCTTTGTCTCTGGTATATATGCCAGACAGCAACGCACAAACAAACACAAAAATGGAAAATAATTTTACCAGAGAACAAAAAAAAGTATTAAGTACAATTGAAAAAATGGTACACGCTTTTCATAACAAAGATATCAATGGTGTGTTATCTTGTTATGAATATGATGCCACCATTGTATTTGAGCCTCAAAAACCTATAACAGGAAGGAAAATGCTAAAAAATGCTTTTAGCAGTGCTTTTGAAATAAATCCAAAGTATGAATTCGGAGCGCATGAAATTTATATAACAGGTAATATTGCAACTCATATTACACCTTGGGCCATGAAGGGGCAACTACCGGACGGAACCTTGCTGGAACAAAGTGGTTTGTCTGTTGCCGTTTTAAGAAAGCAGAATGATGGAAACTGGCTCATGGTTTTAGATAATCCACACGGGCAGTTTTTAATGGATAAGGAATAATAGTGTTAATTTGCAGTAAGGGATTTGCTTTTAAAGCAATCCCTTTACTGTATAAAATATAGTAAAATGGAAAATGATCAACTTATAGAGTCCTGTTTAGAAGGAAATAAAGAAAGTTTGGAAAAACTCATACATTCCATCCAAGGGTTAATCTTTAATCTATCACTTCGTTTTTTATGGGATAAAATGGATGCAGAAGATGCTACTCAGGAAATCCTGATAAAAATATTAACTAACTTAAGCAAATTTGATGGCAGAAGTAAGTTTAACACCTGGGTATACCGGGTGGCTACTAATTATTTAATAAATCAAAAACAAACAACTATCGAAAAAACCTTTACATCGTTTGATGTCTTTGCAGAGCAACTACAAGTTTATAAGGGGCCTGTTGATTATGACTTGCCGGATAAATATCTTTTGGAAAAAGAGTTAAAAACCGGGTGCACATTAGCTATGTTACAATGCCTGAACAGAGATTTAAGAATTGCTTTTATACTCGGAAGTGTTTTGAAAATAAAAAGCAATGTAGCTTCTGAAATAACCCAAACTACACCGGCAAATTTTAGAAAACGGGTTGAAACATCCCGTAAACGCATTGGTACATTTTTGAATAGCCATTGCGGAGTTTACAATCCGCAGAATAATTGCAAATGCAATAAGCGAATACACACCGCCCTAAAGTGTGGTCAGATTGAAAAGAATAGTTTAACTTTTGCCCATAAAATAGGAATGTATAATGAAGAAATGGAAGAAATAGATTCACTTACCGGTATATATCAAAATCATGGTACATTTAAAAGCAATTCCAATTTTACAATTCAGCTTAATAAAATCATTGCTACCAAAAGAATAATCAATGATTGAAATTGTCCATTAAAATTCCGCTCTCCAAAGGCTTTTTAAATAATATATTATATCAGTTCGGCACGCAAAACTCTCCTTCTGTCGCAAATCACCCTAAAAAAGTCGTTTTTACACACCCTCGTTCTTAGATCGTCATTGTAAATTTGTATAGATCAAGTAAATAACATTAAAACATAAGCAATGACAACAGCAAAAAAAACAAAAATTACAGTAGAGGCAACAATCAATGCCCCGGTAGAAAAAGTATGGACACTCTGGACAGATCCCCAACATATAGTAAAATGGAATAATGCATCAGACGACTGGCATACACCAAAAGCTGAAAACGATTTGCGTGTGGGTGGAAAATTTTCATCCCGTATGGAAGCAAAGGATGGCAGTATGGGTTTTGATTTTAGTGGGAAATACCAGGTTGTAGATACACATAAACGAATCGATTACACCATGGAAAACGGCAGGGAGGTTACCATAAAGTTTACTTCAAAAGGAAATGAAACAATAGTAACTGAGTCTTTTGATGCTGAAACCATGAATTCACTTGAAATGCAGAAGGCGGGCTGGCAGTCTATTCTGGATAATTTTAAAAAATATGTAGAAGCATTCGGTAAACTGGATAGACTTCAATTTGAAATAGATATTAAGGCCACGCCCGAAAAAGTTTATAAAACCATGCTCGATGAGAAACACTACAGGGAATGGACATCCGAATTTCATCCGGGATCTTTTTATGAAGGAACGTGGGATAAAGGATCAAAAATTTTATTCCTCGGCCCCGATGAAAAAGGAAACGTTGGCGGAATGGTAAGCCGGATTAAAGAAAACGTACCTAATGAGTTTATTTCCATCGAACATTTGGGAGTTGTTCATAATGGGAAAGAGATAACCACTGGTGCCGAGGTTGAAGGTTGGGCAGGTGCATTGGAAAATTACACATTTACCAAAAAGAATAGCAATACATTGGTTTCAGTAGATATGGATATTAACCAGGAGTATAAATCCTCTTTTTCAGAAATGTGGCCCAAAGCTTTAAACAAATTAAAAGCAATTTGTGAAAGATGATAGATGTCGGGTGTCGGATGCCCGATGTCGGGTGACGGGTGATGGATGTTTAACAGTGAGGAGAAAAAATAATCAACAGTAAACTATGAAAACTACCTTTAAGAACATTGATGAATATATTGCCGGCTTTCCAAAAGACATTCAAAGAATACTGGAACAAATCCGAATCACCATTAAACAGGCTGCACCGGGTGCTGAAGAGGCTATTAAGTATGCAATCCCCACCTTTGTACTAAATGGTAATCTGGTACACTTTGCAGCCTGTAAAAACCATATTGGGTTTTATGCCACGCCCACCGGAAGCGAAGCTTTTAAAAAAGACCTCTCTGTTTATAAAACAGGTAAAGGCTCAGTTCAATTCCCGTTGAACAAACCTATGCCCCTGGAATTAATTACAAAAATGGTAAAATTCAGGGTAGCTGAAAATCTAAATAAAAGGAAATAATACAATTAAGTAACAGTTGTGATTTATTGTTATGGGATTAAAAATTTGCGAAAACGGACATCAATTTTATAAAAGTAGTGACTGCCCTACCTGTCCTCAATGTGAGCAAGAACGCAAACCAAAAGAAGGTTTTCTTTCTTTGTTGGCTGCACCGGCAAGGAGGGCATTAGAAAACAATGGTATTACAACATTGAAACAATTATCAAAATTTAGTGAAAAAGAAATTTTAAAATTTCATGGAATGGGTAAAAGTTCCATTCCCATACTTATAAATTCCTTAAAAGAAAGCGGATTGGCTTTTAAAACGGAGTAGAGAATAGAAAATTAAAAAATAACAAGCACCAAATTCCAATTCTGAATGCAGAGTTCAGAGTTGAAGCTGTCAACCTAAATCAAGAACATACAACAATTAACGACCACTCGATTACACGATTAAACAATTACACGATTAAACATTATATGATAATAGAACCAATCCTCCCCCTTAGGGGGAGCCTGTCTGCCGACAAAGGCAGGAGAGGGCTTAAACTTTAAAAATTTTACTATAATGACAAATTCAATTTATCCATGTTTATGGTTTGACGGACAAGCTCAAGCCGCCGCCGAATTTTACTGTTCTGTTTTTAAGGATTCGAGAATCACGGCAGATTCGGGCATAGTAGTCACGTTTGAATCTTCCGGACAAAAGTTTATGTGTTTAAATGGCGGGCCTAAATTTACTCCGAATCCAACTGCATCCTTCTTTGTAGTATGTGAAACTGAAAAAGGAGTTGATGAGGCGTGGAAAAAACTAATACAGGGAGGTTCAGAATTAATGCCATTAGACAAATATGACTGGAGTGAAAAATACGGCTGGGTACAGGACCAATTCGGTGTAAGTTGGCAATTAGCCTACGGAAAACTACAGGATGTAGGTCAAAAATTTTCACCTACACTCATGTTTACCGGCAATGAACATGGTAAAGCAGAACAGGCAATAAAATTTTACACTTCCGTTTTTGATGACTCCTCCGTTACCGGCATTTTAAAATACACGGCAAATGATAATGATATAGAGGGTACCGTGAAACATGCTCAATTTAAACTGGGTAACCATGTTTTTATGGTCATGGATAGTTCTGCACACCACGGACCCGGATTTAGTGAAGCTATTTCTTTTGTTGTGGAATGTAAAACTCAAAAAGAGATTGATTACTATTGGAATAATCTCTCTGCTATACCCGAAGCCGAACAGTGCGGTTGGCTTAAAGACAAATTTGGTATTTCCTGGCAAATTGTTCCTTCCATTTTAGGTGAACTTATGAACGACCCGAAAAAAGCACCACGTGTAATGCAGGCATTTATGAAAATGAAAAAGTTTGATATTAAAGAGTTGAAGATGGCTGCTGAAGGATGAATGGCAGACCTCCGATGTCCGATGTGGGGAGACTTCATAGTAACGACATAAGACGCAAGACACAAGACTAAAGACGTAGGACTGAAAATTGAATAGGGAATAGAGAATAGAGAATAGATGTACGTCCCTGATATAGGTTGACCACTTAAAGTCAATTTATATGAAAGCAAACA
>CALGUD010000085.1 GCA_937901915.1 uncultured Flavobacteriaceae bacterium | reverse complement strand
CTCAAACATTCTGTACATTTTTATTACAAATATCAGCCAAGCAAGAATAAAAACACCTCCGATTATGGAATACAATAAAACAAAATTCCCCATCTTATTACACTTTAGAAATTAACAAATCTAATTCCAGCACATAACTAAAAATGCGTAGAACATTTTTTAGTTATTTTTAGTAAAACAATAAGATTCAGGCAGTTATTACAATGTCAATTTTAGATAATTTTAACATTTCTCTCTAATTTATAAAAAATTCTGTTAAAAAAACAGGAGGAATATCAAATTTAATTGAATGAGTTCATAACAAAATCATATCAGTTCAAAATCTCTATAATTTTAAACCTTAGGGAGATAACAGAAACCAATATGGATTTTAATGAGGAAGTTTATTCTTTACAAGTCCATATATAAAAGTTCCCAGTATTGAAGCAAATATAACTACCAAAATCGGAAAGTACCCTGCCCCTACCAGAGTAAACATGGGTCCGGGGCATGCGCCTGCCAATGCCCATCCCAATCCGAAAATAATACCTCCATACATATATTTGCTAAAGCTTCGTTCCTTGGGAATAAATTTTATTGGCTCCCCGTAAAATGATTTTACTTTAAATCTTTTAATTAGCTGAACTACCACAATCCCTACTACTAAGGCAGAACCTATAATACCATACATGTGAAAAGAATCGAACCGGAACATTTCATAAATACGAAACCAAGAAGCGGCTTCAGATTTATACATTACAATTCCAAAAAATATACCTATAAATAAATAACCAATCCCTCTCATACTTTTAAAAAATTAATGGAAATAATAAATGAACCATGACTAAGCCTCCAATAAAAAAACCAACTACTGCAATTAACGATGGTAATTGCAAATTACTTAAACCGGAAATAGCGTGCCCGGATGTACAACCCCCTGCATAACGTGCTCCGAATCCAACCATTAAACCACCAAAAAATAAAATAGTGATACTTTTAGGATTTGACCAGGCTTCTTTACCAAATAATTCAACAGGCAAATATGCATTTCCCCCACTTTCAATTTCCAGGGTTTCTAAAGTTTGTATTGTTTTATCACTTATTTCGACTTTAGTTTCAGAAGATAAATATTGAGAACCTAAAAAACCACCAATAATGGCTCCCAACACTACAATGAGGTTCCATTTTTGCGATCGCCAGTCAAACCTGAAAAAACCGGATGCCCTACCAGCACCACAAAGTGTGCACAATGTTCTTAAATTAGATGACATACCAAAATTCTTTCCGGTAAGCAACAGTAAAAGCATTATGAATGCAATTAACGGCCCGGATATATACCAGGGCCACGGTTCAAAAATCCAGTTCATAATAATTTGTTTTTATGTAAAGTAATAAATTTATTATCATTTTTTTGATTGTAAGGGTGTTTAATAAAAAGCGAAGCCCGAAAGCTTCGCTGGTGAAAACAACAATCTATAAACAATCAAACAATCCTTATTTTAAAGTGGTAGGGCACACATAATCTGTTATCGAAACGCCTGCTTCCAGTAAGCCCTCAAATCCGTCTGAGATATCAATCAAATTATGTATTCCCCTGCTTTTTAATATCGAAGCTGCAATCATGGACCGGTAGCCACCGGCACAATGAATATAAAAATTTTCCTTATTGGGAAACTCTGTAAGGTGATCATTCAAATAATCCAAAGGGGTATTTTGTGCACCTTTCACATGTTCTGATATATATTCCGCTTCTTTCCGTACATCAAAAATATTCACTTTTTCCTCCTCCATTCTCCTTTTTACTTCTGAAGCAGGCACAGATGTAACAGTGTCAAATTCAAAGCCCTCTTTCTTCCATGCTTCAAACCCTCCTTTTAAATATCCCAGTGTATTATCAAAACCAACCCTGGACAAGCGGGTGACTGCTTCTTCTGCTTTGTCTTCGGGCACAACCAGTAAAATTGGTTGTTGCACATCGGCTATTAGAGCACCAACCCAGGGTGCAAAACTACCATCCAATCCAATAAAAATTGATCTGGGTATATGTCCTTTTGCATATTCTTTTTCATCCCTTACATCCAGTACTATTGCTCCGGTTTCATTGGCAGCAACTTCAAACTCTTTGGGGGTTAATGCTCTCGTTCCTTTTTCCAGTACTTGGTCTATATTTTCATACCCTTCTTTATTCATTTTTACGTTTAGAGGAAAATATTCAGGTGGTGGCATTAAGCCTTCCGTTACTTCTTTCACAAACTCCTCTTTCGTCATATCTGCCCTTAAAGCGTAATTCATTTTTTTCTGATTTCCCAGGGTATCTACTGTTTCTTTCATCATGTTTTTACCACATGCCGAACCGGCTCCGTGCCCGGGATATACAATAACTTCATCAGCCAACGGCATGATTTTAGTACGTAAACTATCATAAAGAGTTGCCGCCAGTTCTTCCTGCGTCATATGTGCTGCTTTTTGTGCCAGGTCCGGACGTCCTACATCCCCGAGAAACAATGTGTCCCCTGTAAAAATCGCATGGTCTTTTCCATTTTTGTCTTTTAACAAATAAGTAGCGCTCTCCATGGTATGTCCAGGTGTATGCAGTACTTTAATAATTATTTCCCCTAAGGAAAATTCCTGTCCGTCTGTAGCTATAATGGCATTAAATGACGGTTTTGCTGTAGGGCCATATATAATTTCCGCCCCGGTTTTTTCTGAAAGTGTAATATGTCCACTCACAAAATCTGCATGAAAGTGGGTTTCAAAAATGTATTTTATTTTACCCTTTTCTTTCTCAGCCTTTTCAATATAGGGCTGTACTTCACGTAAGGGGTCAATAATTGCAATTTCGCCTTTGCTTTCTATATAATAAGCCCCCTGGGCTAAGCATCCTGTATATATTTGTTCTATTTTCATCTATATGTTTTTAAGTTTATTATTTGATGTAAAATTATTACTTGTTTTTTGCTTTTACAGTAACCTTTGTTACAAAGGGATTCATTTCAGCTCTACTCTCCCAAACGTCAGAATTGAAATTTGATCCTATTTACCCCTTCCGTCATCATGCCACCTTCCCCTGTTCCGATAATTATCGGAAGGGGAAGGAGCTTTAATTTTCCATTCTTTTGCTCGGAGTTAGTAACAATTTAACCGGTTATTTCCTTAATCACAATATAGATTCCCATAAGTAATGTAAACCATCCGAATGCTATTTTTAATTTATTTCCATTGATGTATTTTGATAAATAGGTTCCTAAAAAGATCCCGGCTACTGATAAAGCAGTAAATGTTGACAGAAAATTCCAGTCAATATCAAGGTTTTCAATATCACCAATAAAACCGATGAGTGATTTTATGGAAATAATCAGCAACGAGGTGGCCACTGCTTTTTTCATGGGCAACTTAGCCATCATTACCAAAGCAGGAATAATTAAAAACCCTCCCCCGGCACCGACTATACCCGTAAGTACCCCCACCACTATACCTTCCAGGATTATCAGGGGGTAATTATAAACCACAATATCGTTATCATTATCACAATGCGGACATTTACCACGTACCATGAACACAGAGGCTACTATCATAATAATGGCAAAGAATATCATGATCGCTATATCTTTGGTTACTGTAAAGCTGCCGATACTAAATAAAGTATCTGGGATAACAGGTATTAAATACTTCCGGGTAGCATACACTGCAATAAAGGCCGGAATAGAAAAAACAATGGCTGTTTTAAAATCCACCAATCCTTTCTTAATATTCTGGAACGCACCTATAAGCGAAGAAACACCTACTACAAACAGTGAATAGGCTGTAGCAGTGACCGGGTTAATAAATAACAGGTATACTAAAACAGGAACTGTCAGTATAGACCCTCCCCCACCTATGAGGCCTAATACTACACCTATTAAAAGTGCGCCGAAGTAACCGAAAATTTCTATTATATCCATCGTATTATCACCTTTTACTAAGGTCAAAATTAAGGGTATAAACAGAAGCCTACAGTAACATAGGTTACATAGTGTTTATAAATCCACTATTGTGATATGATTACGGTGAAGGTGGATTTTCCCCAGGTTTTCAAGTTTTTTTAAAAGGCGGGAGACAACTACCCTTGAAGTGTGTAAATCGTGTGCAATTTCCTGGTGGGTAACGGGTATTTCATCATTCCCTATTACCTTTGCTTTATCCTGCAGGTATTTTAAAATACGTTCATCCATTTTCAAAAAGGCAATGGTATCTACCGCTTCCAGGAGTTCCATCATCCTGCTATGATAACTTTGAATGATAAAATTCTGCCAGCTTTTGTATTTCCCCATCCATTCTTCCATTTTCTGAACAGGTACCATAATCAGCCTGGTGTCAGTTTCAGCAACGGCCCGGATCTGGCTTTTTGCCTGCCCGATACAACAGGAAAGTGTCATGGCACAGGTATCGCCACGTTCTATGTAATAAAGAAGAAGTTCATCGCCATTAGTGTCTTCCCGTAATATTTTTATTGAGCCGCTTACCAGTAATGGCATGGATTTAATATACTCACCTATTTCCATCAACTTAAATCCTGCCGGCACTTCTTTAAATACACCGGAACTGTTTATGTCCTGTAATAATTCCTCTTCAAAAAGGTAGCCAAAGTTTTGCTGTAGTTCTTCAATCATAATATAAAATATAACTTATGATTATTATCTATAATCTTTAAATAAACCCCGGAAGTCATCTGCTTGAAATAAAAAAAGCGAGAGTTTAGCTCTCGCAATATTTTTATGCATTCAGTTGTTTTTTGAGGGCAGTTGCCCATGTCTCAAAAAAAATTGAAACCTGAAACCAGTACAAAGTCTTTTAAAAGTAAAGTTTTACCTATTAAAATACATTAAAAATTGATAATATAACTGACAGGACCACAGATCCTAAAATAGCCAGCAAAATAAAAACTGTCACTCTTAAAAAGAATAATAAAACCGGTGAGTCATGAGTTGATGATGACGATGACGGTGTTGTGCCCATAATTGAAATATTTAAAGTTAATAATCTCTATTGGATGTATAATTATGGGGCATATTATAGAATACAAATTACGGAAAAAATTTATAAAATCAAAAATAAATCGGATCAGATGCTTTTAAATATCGTTTATTGCTTATATAGTAATTCGTTTCCCACTTTCTTCAGCGGATTTAAATATGGCTTCTACTACCCTTATGTCCTTCATTCCCTCTTCTCCGGGAACTAGAGGCGCTGTTTTGTTTTTAATGGCAAGGGCATCTTCATCCATTTGTTTTGCTTGTTGATTTCCCTGAAAAGGTTTTAAAATTTTACCATCACTTGTTTCTCCCTGTACACCACTGTATGCCTGGAAAGGTTTTAACTTATACCATCCGTTATCGCAATCCACCTGCAAAGTATTAAGATTGGCTGCAAAAGAAGTTTTACAGTTTGCTTTTATCCCGTTCGGAAATTCAAGATTAAAAAGTGTGGTTTCATCAGCAGTAAAAATATCAGGACGGGAATTTTCCATAATTGCACTTACCGATACGGGCTCCAGGCCTGTAGAATACCGTACTGCATTTAACGGATATACACCCATATCAAACATAGCACCTCCACCCAGTTCTGTATTTATTTTCCAATGATCTGGATCCGATGCACTGTTATAAAACCCGGCTTCAGCATTTAGTGTTTTTATATCGCCGTAAGGTTTCTTATTAGCCCATTCAATAATGGTTTGGGTAACCGGCTCATGTTGCATTCTATAGCCGATGGTTAACTGTACTTTATTTTTATTACAGGCATTTATCATTTCCTGACACTCCTCTACTGTAATAGCCATAGGTTTTTCACACCATACATGTTTTCCTGCTTCAGCGCCTATAATTGTAAACTTTTTATGTAAAGCATTGGGCAAAACAATATATACAATGTCAATTTCCTTATTGTTGGCAATGGTATGCATATTATCATAGTTATACACATTTTTGTCTTTTATACCATACTTTTTCTGCCAAACTGGTATTTTTTCAGGAGAACCGGTAACAATACCTTTAAGTTCACAATGCTCTGTAAGCTGTAAAGCCGGAGCCAAAAGATCCCTACTGTAATATCCGAGTCCCACTAAAGCTACTCCCAGTTTTTTCTTTTGTTGAAACTTTAGAAAAGCCGGAAAAGGCATAGTGCTCGCAGCCATAAACAGGCCTGATTTTTTTATAAATGAACGTCTGCTTTCCATATGTACTTCATTTAATTGGTTAAAATTAAACTGTTTTAACCTTAAAGATACTAAGCCAAAACAATGATAGTTGAATATAACTTAAAATTTTAACAAAATCTTATCATTCTTATCAATTGTTTTCGCAATCGATTGCGGTAATATTATTATATTTATTGATTAACATAACCAACAATGAAAAATACTATACTAATTCTTCTTGTAATCGGCTTCGCTTTTAGCTGTAAAGCACAGAAAACACAACTGGAAGTTAACCTTGTTAAAGACAGTGAAAAATTAACGATTGAAATAAATCAAAAATCGCTTTTATCCTATCAGTATGCAACAATGTATCCGCCCGAAGATGTTGATTCTTCATACCAGAGAAGCGGATTCATTCATCCCCTGAAAACAATCAGCGGACATGTTTTAACGCGGATACAGCCTGATGACCATTATCATCATTACGGTATTTGGAACCCCTGGACCCATGTATTATTTGAAGGGGATACGCTGGATTTCTGGAATCTTGTAAAAAAAGAAGGGACAGTACGCTTCGGAGGTTTTAAATCCACATCAAAATATGAAGGAGTAGCCGAATACCAGGCTTTACATGAGCACGTGGTTTTAAAAAACGGTGCAGAAAAAATCGCTTTAAATGAGTTACAAACTGTACGGGTTCACCAACCGGATGAAAATTATTATATAGTAGATTTTAAACTGGAGTATAACTGTGCTACCGATGAGCCATTTAAAATACTGGAATACAGGTATGCCGGTTTTGGATGGCGTGCTACAGAGGAATGGCACAAAAATAATAGCGAAATACTATCTTCTGAAGGAAAAACAAGGCTGAATGCTGATAGTACTCCTGCCAAATGGTGTATTGTACAGGGTGAATTGGGGAGCGATTACGGTGGCGTGGTTATGATGTCGCATCCCGAAAATTTTAATCACCCGGAACCACTCCGGATATGGCCGGTAAATGATAAAGACAGAGGTGATGTTTTCGCTAATTTTTCCCCTACAAAAAATACGGACTGGCTTCTTGAACCGGGGAAAACCTATACTTTAAATTACCGGCTGGCCGTTTTTAATGGTAAAATAACACCGGAAAAAGCAGAAAGCTTGTGGAAAGGATATGCAAAGCAATAGTAACCAACCATCTATATAATGAAAAAATCAATATCCCGAAGAAGTTTTATTCAAACTTCATCAAAAGCAACGGCCTCATCTTTTTTATTGGCAGGCATACCTAGTATAGTACCTGCCAGTGTTTTTGGTAAGAATGCACCAAGTAACAAAATCAATATAGGCCAGATTGGCTGTGGACGTATTGCACGTGTGCATGATATTCCGGATACCATTCGCTATGATTCTACCAGGTTTATGGCCGTATGTGATGTAGATTCCAGGCGATTGAATGATGCCAAGGCTTTGGTTGACGGGTATTATAAAGAAAAAACGGGTAAAGCCAACTATATGGATACCAAAATGTACGAAGATTACCGGGAAATGTTGTTGAACAAGGATATTGATGCAGTTATAATAAGTACACCGGATCATTGGCATTCGCAACCAGCCATGGAAGCAGCTATTGCCGGGAAGGATATCTACCTTCAAAAACCCACATCCCTGACCATCAAGGAAGGACAACAGTTACGTGCAGCAGTACAGGAAAATAACATTATTTTACAAGTAGGTACCCAGCAAAGAGCCATGCCCCAGTTTAGAGTTGCTGCGGAATTAGTAAGAAACGGTAGAATTGGGAAAATACATACTGTTAAAATCGGACTTCCCGGAGATCCGGCCGGCCCGGAAGCACCTCCCATGCCAGTTCCAGCCAATCTTAATTTTGATATGTGGCTGGGCTCTACCCCGGAAGTACCTTATACCGAAATTGGCGTGCATCCGCAAAATGATTACGGTAGGCCGGGTTGGTTAAGGATCCGTAGTTATGGTGCAGGTATGATTACAGGTTGGGGACAACATCATTATGATTCTGCTGCATGGGGAATGAACACGGAATTGACCGGGCCCATTTCAGTAGAGGCTCTGGCTGAATTTCCAAAATCCGGATTGTGGAACGTTCATGGAGATTTCTTTGTAAAGCATGAATACAAAAACGGTATTACGGTTTATACCAGTGGCGGATATCCCAACGGCGTACAATATATAGGGGAAGATGGCTGGATCTTTGTTTCAAGGGGAGATTATGCGGCTTCAGCTTCTGATCCTGTTGATAAGGAAAAAAGCACAAAAGCCCTCAACGCTTCGGATCCTAAAATATTGGAATCGGTTATTGGGGCGAACGAAATCCACCTGGAAAAAATAGATGATCAGCACGGTAACTGGTTAGATTGCATTAAGACTAGAAAGGCCCCTGTTTCACCTATTGAAATAGGACATAAGGCTTGTACTGTTTGCCTGATCAGTGATATCGCTATGCAATTCTCACGTAAATTAAACTGGGATCCTGAAAATGAACAGTTCATTGACAACCCGGAAGCAAA
>CALGUD010000084.1 GCA_937901915.1 uncultured Flavobacteriaceae bacterium | reverse complement strand
GTGAATTGCTTTCAGTCCCGAAATATCGGGAGTATTTTTATACAGCATTCACAGGTAAAGGTGCAACCTCTATAATAAAATTAGTGTTGTGAATTGCTTTCAGTCCCGAAATATCGGGAGTATTTTTATACAGCATTCACAGGGACCCTTATCATTTTGAACGTATATGAACCGTTGTGAATTGCTTTCAGAATTGTATTTTTATACAGCATTCACAGGTTTGTGTTGGAACTTCATAATGATGAATTAGTTGTGAATTGCTTTCAGAATTGTATTTTTATACAGCATTCACAGGCATCAAATCCAAAAGGCGCAAGTAGCGAAGGTTGTGAATTGCTTTCAGAATTGTATTTTTATACAGCATTCACAGGACTTTAAAAGAAGCACGAGAAAGGGCAATGTTGTGAATTGCTTTCAGAATTGTATTTTTATACAGCATTCACAGGCATCCCCATTTTTCATCTACACCATCTTTAGTTGTGAATTGCTTTCAGAATTGTATTTTTATACAGCATTCACAGGCTTAAAAGCGGATTACCGGCAGCCTCTGTAGTTGTGAATTGCTTTCAGAATTGTATTTTTATACAGCATTCACAGGAATGTCCGGCATTAAGAACCTTGTAGCCTTGTTGTGAATTGCTTTCAGAATTGTATTTTTATACAGCATTCACAGGCACACACCCTTTTCATATAAGAAGTCATAGGTTGTGAATTGCTTTCAGAATTGTATTTTTATACAGCATTCACAGGATAGTGGTTAGCTACTACAGTGATGGAAGTGTTGTGAATTGCTTTCAGAATTGTATTTTTATACAGCATTCACAGGTTGCGAGGTAATAGGCAACATTCACGAACAGTTGTGAATTGCTTTCAGAATTGTATTTTTATACAGCATTCACAGGAACAACTCTTACTTAACCCCAATACATACGTTGTGAATTGCTTTCAGAATTGTATTTTTATACAGCATTCACAGGGTATATGGTAGTTTTTTATATGTCCAATTCGTTGTGAATTGCTTTCAGAATTGTATTTTTATACAGCATTCACAGGTTTTAATTCCTTCGGATTAGCACAGACCTTGTTGTGAATTGCTTTCAGAATTGTATTTTTATACAGCATTCACAGGGCAGATGCCGATGGTGTTTATGAACTAACTGTTGTGAATTGCTTTCAGAATTGTATTTTTATACAGCATTCACAGGTCATACCGTATTTTTCCCTACATGGAGTTAGTTGTGAATTGCTTTCAGAATTGTATTTTTATACAGCATTCACAGGTACGTCGTCCTTGGGCGTCGCTTTTAGCCTGTTGTGAATTGCTTTCAGAATTGTATTTTTATACAGCATTCACAGGCTCCTTGGTATTGAAGAACAATCAAAGCAGGTTGTGAATTGCTTTCAGAATTGTATTTTTATACAGCATTCACAGGAGTACATCGAATATCTCTACTCCTTAGTAGTTGTGAATTGCTTTCAGAATTGTATTTTTATACAGCATTCACAGGGAAGGATTGTGCATAACAAAGAACCTATAAGTTGTGAATTGCTTTCAGAATTGTATTTTTATACAGCATTCACAGGGGATATCCAATTACAACACCAACAAACGTGTTGTGAATTGCTTTCAGAATTGTATTTTTATACAGCATTCACAGGTTTGTTCTGATCCACCAGTAGCTTCATTTAGTTGTGAATTGCTTTCAGAATTGTATTTTTATACAGCATTCACAGGTTATGTCCACCCAGAATCTGACACAGTGTGGTTGTGAATTGCTTTCAGAATTGTATTTTTATACAGCATTCACAGGTATACGCTAGGTGCTGTTAGGTCAATTACTAAAACACTAGGTGATTCGTAAACCCCCTCTGTTTTTATAACAACTCCATCCAATCCAACAGTAAACCCGGTTTCAAAACCAGTTCCGGTTAGTTCATAAACACCATCTGCATCTGCTTCAATAAAAGAAAAAACGTGAGCATCACCGGCAGTATCCAATAACTCAATATCTGCTGTCTCTAAAGACAATAACGGTGTATCACCACCGGCACATCCTGTTATAGCTTTAAATTTTATTGATGTTGATGTCGCTTCAACTTGAACTAATGTAACATCAAAGATGCCTTGTATTTCAATAGGGTTCCAATCAGGCCGTAAAATAGCCCCATTAAGTTCCAATTGATCACGGTCTTTGTAGTTGATAGTTACAAGCACTGAAGGTGGCCTGTCTGCTGTAGCCGGTAATCTTTGACCTATATTCAACATTACATCCTGGCCTTTTATACT
>CALGUD010000083.1 GCA_937901915.1 uncultured Flavobacteriaceae bacterium | reverse complement strand
ACCATTTAAAATTGCCGTAGGATTTGCTGTCATCGTGGGACTATTTGTTTTAATCCCTTTCTTTCAATATTTAAATCCTGAAGAAAAGAATGTGGTTATAAGTCATGAGTTACGGGATACCAATAGTTACTACCAAAGTTTAGTGTCTCACCAGGTAGAGTTGGTAAAAAACCATCCGGAACTCACAACAGAGGACAAAAGAGAATTTTTATCTTTTATGGATGCGTTGGATGAAGAATACGAAGTTTTGAGGTCAGAACTTACAAATAATTTAGATAACGACCGTGTATTTGAAGCTATTGTTGAAAATTATAAAAAACGAATAGAAATTATAGAAAATTTTTTAAGACAGATTAATGATTCAAAAGAATTAAACCAGGATGAAAATGTATATATATTATAAAAAAATACTACTACTTTTTATAGCCATAGTTTCAATAAAAACTTTATCGGCTCAGGAAGTAGTTACTAAGTCCCTAGGAAAAACATACGCATTAACCGATGCCGGTGAAATGTATATGGAAAGTAAATATGGTAACATTATTATTAATGGCTGGGACAAAGATTCCATATCAATTAAGGTAAATGTAAAAGCCATGCATAAAAAAAGAGAAAATGCAAAGGATCTTTTAGACCGTATTAATCCTCAAATTAAAACTGCAGGAGATTTTATAGGCATTACTTCTGAAATATCAGATAAAAACACCGGTTTCATATCCCGATATTTTAATAAAGTAAACCCTTTTGAGCCTGACGAAAGCAACATACAGATTGATTATACTATTTATTTACCTGACAATGCAGAAATTGAAGTAAATAATAAGTTTGGAGACATTATTATTGCCGACTGGCAAGGGGAACTAAATGTTAATTTGCATCACGGAGATCTGTGGATTAATGATCCGATAACAAAAGCAGATATTGAAATGAAGTTTGGAAAATTAAGGGGGAAGTCAATTGATTACACAAATTTGAATATAAAAAATGGAGAGGTTGATTTGGATGAAGCGAAAAGTCTTCGCATAAAAAGTAGTGGTACCACCCTGAAAATTGAAAAAGTAACTGAATTGGAGATTTATTCCAGTAAGGATAAAGTAATTATTGAAGAAGTAACTGATATTAGTGGTGATTTGAGCTTTTCAGATATAAAATTAAATAATGTCATTAATAAAATAAACTTATCAATGCATATAACCGATTTTGTGGTGTCTAAAATTCACAATAAAAATCCGATTATAAATATTGAACAAGAATCATCAGATATTAATATCAATATAACTGGGGTATCCTTTAATTTGAATATAACTATGGAACAAGGCCTTATCAGAATTCCAAAATCCTTTTCAAATATCGAAACAAATGTAATAGATGAAAATAAAAAAATCAGGGTTATTAATGCTACCTATGGAACAGCCCCTTTTGGTAAACTTTTAATGACAGGCGAAAAAGGGATCGTTATTTTAAAGGAAGAATAAAAGTAAAAGAATGCAACTTTCAGAAAAAACAATTGTCTATATATTATAATTAAAACACTAAAATGAATCAATCAAAACTTATACTTGTATTTATTTTAATGCTTCTGCCTGTGGGTTTACTTTCCCAGGAAAATGAGGATTATATTGAGTTTAATGACCGCAAAAATGTGGTACATGGTGTGTATGCCGGTGCAACAACATATTTTGGGGAAATAAACGGTAAGAATACATACATAATGGGATTTAAATTAGCATATATTGCCAATAGGAAACTTGAGATCGGCTTTGCTGGTGGAGGATTATATTCAAGAAATTATTTATCAGAATTTACAAATGAGAACAGTGACTTACTTGGCGGATATGGTGGTATTCATATAGAACCTATTCTATTTGGAAAATCTAAAGTAAGTCTTGGTTTTCCTGTGTTTTTGGGTTTTGGGGGCGCCGGTTTTGCAAAAGACGACTACAGGGAGGCAAACCAGAATGGAGAACCTCGTTTTGTAGACTGGGATTCATTTTTTTTAGTCGAACCCGGTGTCAACTTACTTTACAATCTCTCCCGCTATGTACAATTAGAAGCCGGGGTTAAATATAGAATATCCACAAAGCTGGAATTGAATCCCAATCAAATAAAAAGTATTAATGGATTTTCGGCTGGGGTGGGTATTAAAATTGGAGTCTTTAATTTGGGTAGAAATCGGTATAAAAAAAATATAAATGAAGATTAGTAAAACAGCCATTACTCGCAAAAATTCCCGGGAAACGATCAATACTTTACTTGTTTTTTCAAAGGACAACAAAGTTTACATTAAAACTAAAAATAAATATTCATCTGTACATTTTAACTGGATCTCCATAACCAGTCAATAAAATTATTCTTCAAAAATTAATTAAATAATTAAAGATAAATACAATGAAAAGAATATTATATCTAATTGTATTCCTGATATCGGTTTGCCTAAATGCACAAACGCTTACACAAACGGTAAAAGGTAAAGTAATAGACGCAGCAACCGATGCCCCCTTACCGGGAGCTACTGTAACTCTTTTGAATATAACCCCTACAAACGGTACTATTACAGATGAACAAGGTATATTCAGGCTGGAAAATGTTCCTGTAGGCAGACAATCATTCCTGTTTAGTTATCTGGGGTATGAAGAAAACTTTATCTCTGAAGTTCTTGTGGGTTCGGGAAAAGAAATAAACCTTGTTATACGCCTTGAGGAATCCTTTGAGCAACTGGACGAAGTTGTTTTGTCCCCTCCTACTGATAACATCAGGCCAAACAATGCATTGGCCACTGTAAGTGCCCGATCATTCAGTGTAGAAGAAACCAAGCGTTTTCCAGCCAGTATCAGTGACCCCAGCCGGATGGCGGTTTCATTACCCGGTGTATCAAATTCCGATGATACTACCAATGAAATAGTAATCCGGGGTAATGGCCCAAATCAATTATTATGGAGAATAGAAGGCGTTGAAGTTCCGGATCCAAACCATTTTTCTGAAGAAGGTAGTTCACCGGGTGCAATAAGTTTATTGAGCACTAATATGCTTGGAAAATCTGATTTCTTTACAGGGGCCTTTCCTGCCGAATATGGCAATGCCCTCTCCGGAGTGTTCGACATAAACCTGAGAAACGGCAATTCAGAAAAAGGAGAGTATGCATTTCAATTGGGAATTTTAGGTACCGATTTGTCCCTGGAAGGGCCTTTCAGTAAGAACTATGGCGGCTCATATTTAATTAATTACCGCTACTCTACCCTTACATTGCTGAATGAATTTATTGAAGTGTCAGAAGGAAGCGTGCCTACATTTCAGGATCTTTCTTTTAAAGTAAACCTGCCTTTGGGAATTAAAACAAATTTATCTGTTTGGGGAATTGGGGGTATTAGTGAAGACAATGAAGAAAATGCCGAGCAAATAAATGAAAATTTTGTTGAAAATCAGGTTTTTGAGTCTGATACTTACATGACGGGTATAAATTTAAAACATTTCTTTACTAACAACAGTACGCTGGATGCCGTATTGTCATTTTCCGGAAATAAAAGTGATGACGATACTTCAATAACCAATATCAACACTAATGATCTGTATACTGAAAGGAACATTCAAAAAAACAATGCACTCCGGTTCAGTTTAAGTTATACAAAGAAACTGAATGCCAAAACCACCTTAAAATCCGGTGTGGTTTCCAGCTTTCTGAATTATAATGTTTTTAGTGGAGAAACTTTCAATGAAGAGTCTGACATTAATGTGAGTGAAAAAGGGAACGGGGTTATGACCCAGTTTTTTTCACAGGCTAAATATAAAATAAGTAATAAATTATCATCTACATTTGGCTTACACGGCACCTATTTTTCTGTGAATGAAGATTTTGTTATTGAACCGCGGGCTGGAATTGAATACCAAATAAATGCAAAACATACATTGAGCGCGGGAATTGGTTTTCATTCCCGCCGAATGCCACTCAGTCAATATTTTGTAGAGGTTAGTAATGATGAAGCTACTTCTACCCCCAATAAAAATATTAAACTTATGCGGGCAGCTCATTATATAGTAGGTTATGACTGGAGAGTTATTAAAAACGGACATATTAAAATTGAAGTCTATTATCAGGATTTAAACAAAGTAGCAATTGCTTCTGATCCGTCTTACACAGGGTCTTTTATAAATGGTGAATTTTTAAACCAGGAGTTAACAGATACTGGTGTAGGAAGAACCTATGGAGTTGAATTTACATTTGAAAAGTTTTTCTCAGATCAGTATTACTTTCTTGCTACGGCCTCCCTTTTTGATTCTAAATACAAAGCCGCTGATGGTAAATGGTATAACAGCAGGTATAATTTTAATCATACTATCAGTGTGGTGGGTGGTAAAGAATTCACAGTGGGCAGAAATAATAATAACATTATTGGAGTGAATGCTAAAGCACTTTCAAACGGCGGTAAACGAGGTACTCCAACCGATATGGAAGAATTTAATGAATCAGGCAATGTAACGTTTCTCCAAGACGAAAGAAACACCGTCCAGTTTGAAGACTATTTCCGTTTGGATGCCAGTATATATTACAGGATTAACAGGCCAAAAGTTGCACATATTATTTCATTAGATGTTCAAAATGCAACGAACAGGGATAATATATTTGATCAGTTTTACAATCCAGAGAGTCAAATGCTTGAAACTGAATACCAGTTAAGCCTGATCCCTATTTTCAATTATAGGATAGAGTTTTGATGTTGGAAGTTAATGGGTATTGGGGTATTGAGTTATTATGTTATTGGGTTATTGAGTTATTGGTTTGGGGCTTTAAATTTATGTTTAATCGTGTAATCGTTGAATCGTTGAATCGGAGTAGTTAGATTGTGTTTCTATGTTATTGGCTTAAAGAATTGGCCATCTTCGGTCTTATATCTTGCCTCTATTCTCTTTTTTCTTTTTTCTTTTTTCTCTTCTCTCTTCTCTATTTTCTTTTCTCTTTTGTCTTGCCTCTTACCTCTTTGGTCTTTAGTTGCTGTTCATAATTCCCACATCCGACATCGGTCACCGGTCATCCGGAAACATTAGAAAGTTTGGGTTTTGGAGCTTGGGTTTGGGTTTTTGGGATTTGGAATTTTCAATCTTAAATCAGCATCCGTCACCGGTCATCGGACCTCCATCATACACAAAATTCTGCATTCTTAATTGGAATTTGGGATTTGGGATTTGTTATCGTGTAATTGGCAACTTTTTCCTTATCGGTGGCTTCGAGAGCCTCAGCCACCGGAGAGCTATTCAGGGACGTACAAAAATCGTAATTCACGAATATTGTGTAGTAGCTTAGTATTGTTGGTTAATTTTAAGCAATTAGTTTTAGTCCTGGGTCTTGAATCTTGCGTCTTGTATCTTAAGACTTAAGTCATGGAATGTACATCATACAACTCATAACTCGTAATAATGTGGCATTAAAATTGTGTTAAAAAAATTAACATTAACATTTAAAACTCTATTATTATGAAAACTTCATCTCAAAATCCCGTAAATGCAGGTTCCATGGCTGACATTGCATTTTTGCTACTCATTTTCTTTTTGGTTAGCACGACTATAGAAACCGATATGGGCATAAATCAAAAGTTACCACCGGAATGCCAGGATTGTTCATCAAATCTCACTGAAAATAACATACTGCGAATTTCATTAGGGAAAAACAATGAATTGATGGTTCAGGAAAAGCTTATTTCAACCCCCGATCTAAAAGAGATAGTAAAACAGTTTATTGACAACAACGGCGATGGAAATTGCGGCTATTGCAATGGTACGGAATTACCAAATGGATCGGATAATCCACAAAGGGCTGTACTTTCTTTGCGAACAGACCGTGAAGCCTCTTATAAATCTTTTATAACGATTCAGAATATACTAATGGAAAGTTACAATGAACTACGCAGAGAGTATGCTGTAAAAAAGTATGATAGAGATTTGGATGAATTAACTGAAGCTGAGCTGAAATCAGTAATAAAAGCATACCCGCAAATCATTTCTGAAGCAGAGGCAAATTAATTATGATGATTTAGGATTTAGGGTTACTATTAATGATTTCAATCGGGTAGAAACAGGAACAACCTTTATAATTAAAAATTATAAATATAGCTTTATCTGATTAGAAAAATTAATCTGATCCTCAAATCCTAAATCTATTTTCCACATTCATGTATAACCAGATAAGGTATTTGAATATGAAAGCTTATTTCTTCTACTCTTGGCTTTCCAAATATTCTCTGGAAAAAGTTGTGCTTTTTGGCAATCATACAAAGCATATCTATGTCTCTGCTTTGTATAAAAACGCGTGTTGCAGTTTCTACCGAAACACCGGTAAGCGTATGAAAACTATGATCAATGCTACCAAACATTTGATGAATATAATCTTTTATCTGTTCCTGATCCTTTGTAAGTTTATCATCAGACTCGAGTGCATGTAATATTTTAATGGACCCACCCGTCTTTTTAGCAATATCCAACAGTGGACTTATTTCATTTTTTTCACAGTAATAATCATAATCCGTTGCAAAAGCTATTTCTTTAATAGGTCCAAAAACCGCATTTTCAGGAATGGCTAAAATGGGACTTTTTACATTTCCTATTACTCCAGCAGTATTACTTCCTATGATGACTTCTTTCAGTCCGCTGGATCCTTTAGTACCCATTACTATAAGATCTATCTTATAATCTTCTTCTATAGTTTTTACAGCACCTACAAAAAAATCATATTCCGATAAAATTTTATACCGGTGCTTTTCATTTTTATTTGTTTGGGTAATTTTTTTAAGCACGTCATTTAATCCATCTTCAGATGCTTTTCTGGCTGTTTCAAGTAGTATTTCAGTAGTGGTAGTAGTTGTAACGCCTGCTGTAGTGGGTTGCACCAACGGTGGAGAATATGAATGGAGTAAATAAAATAAACATTCATCATCTTTAAATAATTTTAAAGCATAATCAATGGCATTCCATGCATTTTGGGAAAAATCAGTTGGCAACAATATATTTTTCATAATAAACTTTTGATTTATTTAATAAATTTAAGAAGTCAAACTTTTAAAAATGATGATAAATATCAGTTTCTAAACTCACAACGTGAATTTAGAAACTGAATAAATTTAACTAAACCCCGTGGAACTGAAAACCTTTGGGGTTATATGGAATATGAATATTTGATATTTAGTAAATACTATTGCGCTTTAGTTTTAGCTTCTTCTTTTAAATCATCACTTGCAACAATAGCCAATTCTACCCTCCTGTTTTTTGCTTTGCCTGCGGCTGTATCATTCTCATATTTAGGTTGAGTTTCGCCATACCATCTGGTCGTAAAACGGGAATTATCCAGTCCTTTTGACAATAAATAACCGGTTACAGCTTCAGCACGGTTTTGTGATAATTTCATATTATATGATTCACTTCCGTCAGAATCTGTATGCCCTTCTATTAAGATATTAGATTGTGGAAATTCGGTGAAAATTCCGGCTAGTTTGTCAAGAGTGGCAGCCGAAGTACTATTAATATTGTATTTTGCAGAATCAAAATATACTCCACTCGATTCATCAAAAGTTACATTAATCCCTTCACCTACACGGGTTACATCAGCCCCTGGAATTTCACTTTCTATTCTTTCAGCCTGCCTGTCCATCCTGTCGCCAATATAAGCACCTGCTGCACCACCTACTACACCACCAATGATGGCCCCCAGAGCCGTATTTCCCCCTTTACCAACATTGTTGCCAACCACACCGCCAATAACGGCTCCACCGGCAGCACCTATAACACCGCCTTTTTGTTTATTGTTGGCATTTTGAACCGCGTCACAGCCACTACCTAAAAATAATAATACTAATATTGCTAAACTGCTTATTTTTATTTTTTTCATCGCTCTTTATTTATTGTTTTTTAGTAAATTCATATACAATTGTTACATTCTCTCCATTAGCCATAGTATTGCTCTTCAAAACCATTTGCTGTTCTGATAAAGTAGAGATGTTAAGCCTGTAGCCGGAACCTGTCAGGTCATTTTTCTTCTCATCTGTAAACTTAAATTGAAGTTGATTAGGAGACCCTTCAACTATAGACCACCTTATATAACGGGTAGAACTGTCACAAATAGAAGCACTTTTTAAATTATATTGTCCGGTACTGTTATTTTCCCTGAAAAACCATTCACTCCCCTCAAAACAAATAGCTTCTGCATCATTAAAGAGTGTAGCTTTAAATGCGCCGGCATTTTCAAATGAAATATTATTCAGGGTCCAATACCCATTTACGGTATTCCTGTATGTTTTATTTGCTTGTGAAATAGAACACGATGTGGTATAAATCAAAACAATACCTAGTAACAGAATTAATTTCTTAGACATAAAATGTTTATTTTGGTTAATACTAATAATGACTTTTTGTTAAAATGTAAGTACGTTATTCTAAATTTCTCTACTTAACCATAAGCGATTTATTTTTATCGCTATCCGATTAAATAAGAATAACATGTGAATTTAAATAAAATATTTAATTAAAAGACTCAAATTTTAGATTATGATATTTTTCAGAAAAGAGTTTGTTTAGTTTTATGTTGATTCAGATAAATATTTTTAACTTTGTAAGAAGGTGGTGATTCTAATTTTAAGCTGAAAGGATGAATATAATACCTAGTGTAAATCTTAAGGAATTTTTGTCAGACGATCCGAAACTGAAGCAAAAGTTTAGTGATGAAATTGGGAAAGCTTATGAAGATATAGGTTTCGTAGCCCTAAAAGGGCATTTCTTATCTGATGACCTGGTTGAAAAACTCTATAGCGAAGTTAAAAAGTTTTTTGACCTTCCGGTTGATGTAAAGGCAAAATATGAGATTGAAGGTATTGGCGGGCAAAGAGGTTATACTTCATTTGGCAAGGAGCATGCAAAAGGCCGTAAAGAAGGTGATTTAAAAGAATTCTGGCATTTTGGCCAGTACGTTGAAGAGGACCCGAAACTTAAAGCTGAGTATCCTGAAAACGTAATTGTAGAAGAACTCCCTGAATTTAATAAAGTCGGAAAGGAAGCATATAAGATGCTGGAAAAAACGGCTCAATATGTTCTCAGGGCCCTGGCGCTTCATTTAGAGCTTCCTGAAACATATTTTGACGAATTTATAAAAAATGGAAACTCCATTTTAAGGCCTATCCACTACCCTCCCATACATACTGAACCTAAAGAAGCCGTAAGAGCAGCTGCTCATGGTGATATTAACCTCATTACATTATTGATGGGGGCACAGGGCAAAGGATTACAGGTACAAAATCATAAAGGTGAATGGGTAGATGCAATTGCACAACCTGATGAATTAATGATAAATGTTGGTGATATGCTTTCCCGTTTAACGAATAACAGATTAAAATCAACCATCCACAGGGTGGTAAACCCCCCAAAAGAGTTATGGGGTACATCCAGATATTCAATTCCGTTTTTTATGCACCCGATCAGTGAAATGAAATTAGATTGCCTGGAAAATTGTGTAGACGAAGATCATCCTAAATTGTATCATGATATCACAGCAGGGGAATTTTTAAATGAACGACTGGTAGAACTTGGATTAATAAAAATTTAGTTTAATGGATTTACAGGATCAGCTAAAAAAATTATTTCCTGACCATGAAGATTCAGAAGAGAATATTGATACAAGTGAGAAGGAAAAAGAAATATGGATGCAGGATGAACCAATACTGTGTAAGTATGAAAAGCGTAAAGGAAAACCTGTAACTATCCTTGAAGGCTATACAGGTGCCGGGGACGATTTTAAAGCTTTGGCAAAAGAATTGAAAACAAAGCTCAGTGTAGGGGGTAGTTATAAAGATGATAAAATAATTATTCAGGGGGATTATCGAAATGAGATAATGAACCTGTTGAAAAATAAAGGTTTTACAGTAAAAAGAGTCGGAGGGTAACAAAAACGTTAAATAATGTGTTGTATCTCAACATTTTTTTTAAATTTACCATCCAAATCTAAACTAAATAGCTTGCTAAATGTCTAAAATACTTCATATTACTAACGGTGATAGTTTTACAAACGTTTTAAAAAGCCTGGGAATTAAGGATGAAATCATTACATGGCGAGAAATGCTGTGTGAGGGCAAAACAACCACAGATGTTGGAAGTGAAAGTTTTTGGAAAACCCGGTTTGAATTTTTACACCAAACTTATAAAGTATCTAAGGATAACTTTATCAATTTCACTTTAAAAGAATACAGAAATCTTTGTAATCAAAAAAGCCAGGAAGAAATTGTACTTTGGTTTGAGTATGACCTTTTTTGCCAGATCAATATGGTAGCCGTATTAAGCTGGTTAAAAAAATACAGAAGTAATGCCCACATCTCATTAGTTTGCAGTGGCGACGAAGATGAGTCTAATAAAATGTTTACGCTTCCGGAACTCAATAAGGATAAACTTATGAGTTTGTATGAGAATCGCCAAAGATTGACTAAAGATGATATAGAATATGCTGATTACATTTGGCAATTGTATTGCAGCGATAACCCAATTCGGCTCGAAACAGCTATACTTCAGGACAATTCCCAGTTCAAATATTTACCAGATGCTATAAAGACTCATTTATTGCGTTTCCCTACTGTGAAAAATGGTTTAAATGATTTGGAAAACAAAGTTCTTCAAACAACCTCCCAAAATAGCTTTAACAGCAAAGAAGATTTAGTAAACCATATGCTACTCAATCAGGGATATTATGGGTATAGTGACCTTCAATTTTTAAAAATGCTTAAAAGATTAAAACCTCTTGTAAAAACTTTTAATCCGGTTATATTAACAAAATTAGGGAATGCTGTCCTCGAAAAAACCGAAAACTTCTATCCTATGGTTAGAAATGATGATTCTTATTTGGGCGGAACACCTAAATATGCTTTTCTATACAACGAAGAAAACAAAAAACTGCTAAAATTATAAAAATGTGAAAATTGCTGAGTCAGAACTTATATTGAATGCTGACGGAAGCATTTATCATTTAAATCTTTTACCCGAAGATATAGCACAAACAATTATAACAGTTGGCGACCCGGACCGGGTCGCTTATGTTTCCAGGTATTTTGATACTATAGAAGTTAAAAAAGGAAAAAGGGAATTCATTACGCATACCGGCTACTTAAATAAAAAACGAATTTCAGTAATTTCAACGGGGATAGGTACAGACAATGTTGATATTGTTATTAACGAACTCGATGCCCTTGTAAATTTAGATTTTAAAACCAGGACGATAAAAAACAAAATTACTTCCCTGGATATTATCAGGATAGGAACTTCCGGATCCATACAACCTGACATACCGGTGGATGAATTTCTGGTTAGCGAGTTTGCTGTTGGTTTTGACAGTCTCCTACATTTTTACGAAAGTAAACATATACAGCATTCCGATATTCAGGAGGCAATAATAAAACATACTAATTGGCATCCGGATAAGTCTAACCCGTATGTAGTTAAATTCAGTGAATCTCTTGGCAATAAATTTGTTTCCGATTTAACACATCTCGGATTTACAGCCACAAATGTTGGTTTTTATGGTCCGCAGGGAAGAAAACTTCGTATAAATGTAGAAGATGTGTTACTTAATGATAAATTGTCTACATTTAACTTTTGGGGGAAAAGAATTACCAATATGGAAATGGAAACAGCAGGAATATATGGACTGGCACAACTATTGGGACATAAAGCAATTTCCATGAATTGCATTATTGCTAACCGTCCGGAAGGAACTTTTTCTAAAAATCCTGAAAAAGCAGTAAAAGATTTAATTGAGTATACACTTGAAAAAATTTAATGATTACTGATTGATGACCAAAGATTTTCGGCTAATCAGTTTCACTGCTCAATACATTCAAACCTCAACTAATTAACCTCTTATAGCTTATAACCAATAATTATTAACTATTAACAAAGACTGTAATGATTACTGTAAGAATAACAGGTGTCCCCGAACATTTTAACCTTCCCTGGCATTTAGCAATAGAAGATGGGTATTTTGAAGACAGGGGCATTGATTTACAATGGAGCGATGTACCGGAAGGTACCGGAAAAATGTCTAAAATGCTTCGTGATAACGAAACTGATATAGCCATTACCCTTACCGAAGGAATTGTAAAGTCCATTACAGACGGTAATCCTTCAAAAATTGTTCAAACTTATGTTCAATCACCTCTGTTATGGGGGATTCATGTAAATGGAAAATCTACTTATAATTCGGTTTCAGATCTTGAGGGAAAAAGGGCTGCTATTTCACGTTTTGGGAGCGGAAGTCATTTAATGTCCTACGTCAATGCGCAAGAAGAAGGATGGAATACGGCTAATCTTGATTTTGAAATAGTAAATAACCTTGATGGGGCAATTGAAGCTTTAACAAATGGTACTGCCGATTACTTTCTATGGGAACACTTTACCACAAAACCTATTGTAGATAAGGGTATTTTTAGAAGAATTACTGACCTACCAACCCCATGGCCATGTTTTGTCATTGCCGTTACAAATAAACTTCTTGAACAGGAGTACATTGTAAAACATATCCTGGAAGTTATAAACATTTATACATCAGAATTTAAAATTATACCCAGTATTAACAAGACTCTTGCAAACAGGTATGAACAAAAGACAGAAGATATTAATGAATGGCTTGAGGTTACAGAATGGAGCCAGAAAGTGATTGACAGGGAAATAATGGACGATGTGCAACAAAAACTATTAGAGCTTGGGATGATAGATGAAAAAATTAACTATAATCATATTGTAAAGCCATTGAAATAATATCCTATCATTAAATTAAAACATCATAAGGGAAGAATCCACTTCTTAATTTACCATTTTATAGATTCTTCACCTATACTCTCCAAAAATGAATTACATTGACTAAAATGCTTATTCCCAAACCACATTCCTCTGTTGGCACTTAAGGGTGACGGATGTCCGGACGTCAGTATATGATGTTTACTTTTATCAATAACAGCACCTTTTCTCTTCGCATATCCACCCCAAAGTAGAAAAACAACATGCTGTTTTTCATTG
>CALGUD010000082.1 GCA_937901915.1 uncultured Flavobacteriaceae bacterium | reverse complement strand
TAGCTACTATAAAGATTTATTACTAAAATTTGATGAAGCAGGCTCTTATGAAACTCCTGTAAATTTTAACTATGTAGAATTAAGAGATGAAACCTTAATACTTAAACAAGAACTGGAACAGGAGTTCAAAGCAGATATTATTTATGATAATCGGGTGCAGGATGCGAGTTTTCACTGTGATTTAATACTTCCGGGGACATTGATAAAGAATCCTGAAAAAAATTTTAAATACGCAATAAGGATAAGCAATTTCGGTAACCTTGCTACATTAACGTTTCAGGAATCAAAATTTATTGAATCAATTGATAAATTAATTAAAACTATAGAAAACTCAGGATTTATTTATATTCCTAATAAGGAATTAGATGAAAAATATGATGGTTCATTTGAAGGATTTACAAATAATTTACGAGCCAGAGACTGGCCTTCCTGGTGGATGCGGTATTTCGATTATCTGTAAAAAGAAATACACTACACAGCATAAGGCTGTATCATAATCTTTGTGATGGATATTTTCTTTTTTCATTATCTTATCTAGGCAGATTTTAAAAGGCTTAAAAGGTAATAGATGAACCATACCAAATTTCATTATCCCAATACTCAAAAACGTTGATATAGTTGAAAATAATTAAAAGCATTGTCTAACATGCATCTCTTATAAACGTTAAATATTTGTTTCTCATAAATCACAATAAGTAAGAATTCTTCAAGAAAATAAACAAATTATTATTAATGCTTAAATATTATTATAAAATTTTAATTATATTGATAAGCATTTTTTGTCTTGCTGATATTTGAATGTTTTTAAGTACCAACTAAACCATAATTTATGAAAAATGTATTAAAAGAGCTCATTGCAAAAAACAAAGAGGAAGAAAAAATCTATACCAAATCCAGGCAGGCAGAAATTGATAATCCGAAAACGGGCGATGACAGAAGAACGTTTCTAAAAAAAACAGCCTTGAGTGGCATGGCATTAACTGGCTTTATGGGTTTATCTATTGAAGATACCATGGCGCAAACCACATCTAAAGTCAATCGTTTTTCTGCACCTTCCGAATTAAAAATAACCGATATGCGCTATGCCCTTACCAATGTTATGGGCGGCACAGCCATCATTAGAATAGACACCAATCAAGGTATTTATGGCCTGGGAGAAGTCAGGGATGCGGCCGATGTTCGCTATGCCCTGTTTTTAAAAAGCCGTATTCTTGGTGAAAATCCATGTAACGTAGAAAAAATATTCAAGACCATTAAACAATTTGGTGGCCCTGCAAGACAGGCTGGCGGTGTTTGCGCTGTTGAAATGGCTTTGTGGGATTTATGCGGAAAAGCATATAATGTCCCTGCATGGCAATTGTTGGGCGGGCGCTATCGAGATAAAATCAGGTTATATGCCGATACACCAGAAGCAAACTCCCCCGAAGAACAAAAGAAACTGATAGAGTACCGGATAAAAGAACAGGGTTATACCTGGCTAAAAATGGATGTATCTGTTACAGAGTTAAAAGGAAAACCGGACACGCTAGTCAATGGCAAATTCTGGGAAGATAAAAACGGACGGTTATCCCAATGGGGCGATCAGGCAAACTCAATGTCTTATGCCAATACCATGCACCCGTTCACTCAAATACAGATTACCGAAAAAGGATTGGAGGAATTAGCAAGCATAGTAGAAAATGTACGGAGTATGGTGGGATATGAAATACCTATTTCTACAGACCACTATGGGCACTTCGATTTAAATAACGGCATTCGTTTAGCCAAAGCATTGGAGAAATACAGATTGGCCTGGTTTGAGGATATGGTGCCATGGCAATATACAGAACAATGGAAAACCATTAGCAATGCCATAGAAACACCTACTACAACAGGTGAAGATATTTATTTATTAAAGGATTTTAAACCTTTAATTCATGAAAGAGCAGTAGATATTATCCATCCGGACCTTGCATCTTCCGGTGGATTATTGGAAACCAAACGTATTGGCGACTATGCTGAGGAATTTGGTATAGCTATGGCTCTACACCAGGCCGGTACCCCGGTATCTTTTATGGCGAGTGTACATTGCGCTGCGGCCACACAAAATTTCCTGGCACAGGAACATCATTCCGTAGATTTACCCTGGTGGGAAGACCTGGTAAAAATGACCGATGGCGGAAAAATGATCGAGAACGGATTTGCCAGAGTACCCCTTACAGCTCCTGGCCTTGGTATAGAACTAAATGAAGCAGTATTGAAAGAACATTTACATCCAAAAGATAAAAATTATTTTAAACCTACCCCCGAGTGGAACGAAAGACGCTCACATGACAGAACATATAGTTAATCAATACACTTAATTTAAAACAAATGAAAAAAATAATTTTAGCAATCTTTTGCCTGTTTACTTTTTATTCTAATCAGGCTCAGGAAGTGGCAGCTACTCCGGAATATATTAAAATGCTCACTTCTAAATGGACTGGAGAACGTTTAGAAGATGGCAGGCCCAAAGTTTCCGATTCACTTTTACAAAGATTAAAGAAAATACGTATTGAAGAAGCCTGGGGTTTTTTACGAAATAAAGGTTTTCACAACCAGCATGAAGGAAATTGGCAAATCATCCATCCTGAAGATGTTATGACAGGACGGGTGCTTACAGCCCAATACATGCCTTTACGCCCCGATTTTCAGCAAGCAATTAAAGAACAGGGTGGACGTGAAAAGCGTGACACTATTGGTGGAAGTAATTCCTGGCCTATAGAAATATTAAAAACAGGTGATGTATATGTAGCCGATGGTTACGGCCGTATTGTAGATGGTACTTTAATAGGTTCCAATCTGGGGAATGCCATTTATGCCAATTCTAAAAATGGAGTTGTTTTTGATGGTGGCATTCGTGATTTAGGAGGTTTATTGGAAATTGAAGGGTTTAATGGCTGGTATCGTGGCGAAGATCCTTCGTACCTGCAACAGCAAATGCTCACTACGATCAATATGCCCATACGTATTGGAAGAACAACCGTGTTACCGGGCGATGTAGTTTTGGCAAACCGTCATGGCACTATTTTTATACCGGCATATTTAGTAGATGAACTGGTTATTTCTTCGGAATTTGTGGCATTGCAAGATGAATTTGGCTTTCAAAGACTCCGTGAAAAAAAATACCTGGCCGGGCAAATTGATACTAAATGGACTACTGAAATTAAAAATGATTTTAAAGCCTGGTTAAAAAAATACCCGGACAGCAAACTCCCTATGGCACGTAAGGAGTTGAATGATTATTTGAAGGCTATGGATTATTAGTTTATAACAAGTCCTTATGACTTTTTAAAAGATTTACTTAAATTTAAAAAGTATGAAAGCACATTTAAAAACATTAGTTTCTATTTCTTTACTTCTTTTTACAACCAGCCAGATAATGGCTCAGGATACCTTAAAATCCCATAAAGACTCATTAGAGACCCTTGTTAAAAAATATTACGATTTAAACCTTAAAATATTTCAGGCCAACTCAGCAATCGAAGATATTGATAGTGCTTTTGAACTTTTTACTGATGATTTTGAATACGTTCACCCAAAATATGGAGGTACCTATAACAGAGAAGATTTGTATAGCGGATACGTGAGGAATCAAAAGAATGGAGCTTATGACGGAAAAGTCACGGATATAAAAATAATAAACAAAATTATCGGTTTAAACGCAATGGTTGTACAAAAAAGCTTTGTTGAAAAAGTAGATGGTAAAATTAAAGCTGGAGAACCGGAAATGACACTTTTTGAGTTTAAAAACGGTAAAATATCCCGGATTTTTGAATATTGGTAAAAGTAAAAACTGAATACAATAACCAAGCCAGTGAGACTGATATTGAACGGGTTAAATGTCATGTTAATGAGACTGTCTCAATCTGATTACGTTGTTTAAAGATTCATAATATATTTGAAAGAGTGTTATAAATTAGTTTATTTCAGCAGTGCATATTGACCACAATGAATGAAATAGTAATTATTGAAGGCGTTCCTGAATGTGATACAGGAGCACCTTCTCCTACTGTATTAGCAAGTGAACATAAGGTTGTATTGTCATATTATACAAATGAAGGTGTTGTCTGCTATATAATTTTTTCTCATTGCTTTGAATTCAGGATGGGTATGCCCGATGAAAATAAAATTGAAAAACACCCTTTAGGCTCGTCAGGATTAATGGGTTATGAATTTCAAAAAGTCAACAATTCTTCCTGGATAGCAGATGTTGAAAACCAATATCAAACTATTTCTGATTATTCACGTGATGGAAGAAAATATGAACACTATATCTTCACTTTTCATGACAGAAGCTTTGAATGCATTTCTTCAGGATTTGAAGTTAAAATTAGTGAAAGGGATAATATCAGGGAATCGATAAAGGATTCAATTAATGAAATATAAATGTAGATCATTATGCAGGAGCATTAAAAACGCTGACTCATACAATAAATACTTTACCACATTGGCAACACAGGAAATAATTAACGACATGATTTCAAAGGATTCCCATAAAATATGGAGATCGTCCTGTGAGATTATCGATTCAGGTCAGGATAAATCAGCAATCTTACCGCTTATTCCTTACATTAAACAATTTGAAAGTGAAACCAAAGGAGTAAAGTTAGGTGGAGCTTTTGCTCCAAACCAAAGATTCCTGGACGCAGCAATAAAAACTTTAAAATTTCATCGGGATTCTACTGATTGTTCATGTAAACTATTTGGAATTCATGATTGTATGAATCCAAATAACCAGGCTGATAAAGGATACTTAAAGATCACCAATATTGAAAGAATTGAAAATAAATGGGTAGATTTTTATGAAGCCCGGTGTACCAGGTGCAATCAAAAATTTAAGATAATTGAAAGGGAAGGACATTATATGTGGTGGTCATGGGAGAGAATTAATTCATCAGAATAATCAAGTTTTATATAGAGGTGAGTTTTAATAAATATCTTCTGGTGTTTGTGCCACTGGGTATGGGTAAAATGTCTTCTTTACTGCCTTGGGGATTATTCATTTCAAGAAATTTGTTTATTTGTCCGAAAATTACTTCAAAAATATTATTCACTGAAAGCAGGGTATAATAAAATAAATTTCATATTGATCTTTGTGTGAGAGAAAAATACGAATCATCCGGAATTGATATGTACAGAGCCGGCATAAAAAAATTATATGGAAATAGACTTAGAAACATTAGCATTTGATGGGATAGAAATTAATTTCGAATTCAATATGGACAAGCCAACATTTGGGGATTTATTTTTAATAGTAGGCTTTGAGAACCCGAACTTTCCGCCCAATAGTAGAGAGTTTGAAAAATTACAGGGTTTGGGTTTTGAACAAGTAGATGACTATTTTGGAATTACAAATGATTCAGAAATCGGTGATGACGTTAAGATATGGCTGTATCCGATTATAAACGAAGAAGAAGTTCATCACCACGAGGGTCCGTTTGACGCAATAAGACTTAACTATGCAATAGTCCGTAATGATCCAAAAACAGCTGATCTATTTGAAAATGTATTCAACATGATAACAGCGAACCTGGACGCGACACCCACGTTTAACAGGGAACCAATAGAGGATTACAGTGACATTAAAGAGGCAATAAATGATGCAATTCAGTATTGTAGGGAAGAATTGGGGGTAGAACCTGGTTCAAACGATGCTTTAGAACTCGATTATTAAAGACTATTATAAGTGGGGCAGTATTTAAATACAGTAACAGTTTAGTGTACGGACCGTTAAAACTATTTGGAAAATGAATATTAAAAAGGCTTTATCGAATTTTGGCGACTGGGTTTATGTAGGATTAACCGGTATAGGATTTATACTGATTATTTTTGGTGTTAGTGGAGGCGGATGGTATTATAAAATAGTGTAGGCTCCCCATTTTTAGTACAGCTCTAAATTATACATTTCACTCAAATTATATACATTTCATTTAATTCTTCTTGGGTTGAATGGAGCGTAGCGGAATTCAACCCAAGAAGAATTTTGCCCTCCATATATTTTACAGGGCTAATTCCTCCAAGAGCATCATGGGGTCGGTTCTCATTATAATCTTTTGCCCAAACCTCCGTAATATCCCTGACTTCATCCAGTGAATCAAACAGGTACGCATCCAAAATACAATCTCTGTAGGTTTTATTAAACCTTTCAATTAAAGCATTCTGGGTTGGCTTTCCAGGTTCTATATACTTGAACTCTATTTGGTGTATTTCACTCCACTCTTGGGCCAGTTTAGCAATAAACTCCGGACCATTGTCCATTCGTATTTTTCTAGGAAGCCCATGCTTGTTTATCAAACGGTTCAGAACCCAGATTACCCTGCTGC
>CALGUD010000081.1 GCA_937901915.1 uncultured Flavobacteriaceae bacterium | reverse complement strand
AAGCAAAAGGAAAAAAAGATGGAGAGATCAGGTATCTTACTCCGCTTAACATAGAAACAAACAAGGCAAAAAAGTATTGCCGTTTTAAAAAATCAGGTATAAAATATATTGATTATAAAGATCCTGATTTCTTATTAAAGTTTGTGAACGAACAAGGTAAGATCTTACCCAGAAGATTAACAGGAACATCATTAAAGTACCAGAGAAAAGTGTCAACAGCAGTTAAAAGAGCACGTCACTTAGCTTTAATGCCATATGTAGCTGATTTACTAAAATAATAAGAGAGCAAAACTATGGAGTTAATATTAAAAAAAGACGTAGAGAGTTTAGGTTTTAAAGATGATGTTGTAACTGTTAAAAATGGTTATGGACGTAATTTCTTAATACCTCAGGGAGCTGCAGTTCTTGCTACACCTTCTGCTAAAAAGGTATTGGCAGAAAACTTAAAGCAAAGAGCTTATAAAGAAAAGAAAGTTATTGATGATGCTAATAAGCTTGCAAATAAAGTTAAAGCACTGGAAATTAAAATAACTGCTAAAACCGGAACCGGCAACAAATTATTCGGTTCTATAAACAATGCCGACCTTGCCGATGCGATAGCTAAGGAAGGTATAGAAATTGATAGAAAATATATCAATGTAACCGGCGGCAATATTAAAGCAACAGGACCTTACATAGCAACAATAAGACTTCACCGGGAAGTTGTATTTGACTTTGACTTTGAGGTTATAGCTGAAGCAAAATAATTACCGTTTTCGGTAAGAAAACATAATGAGGCCGTCTAAAAAATAATTTTAGACGGCTTCTTTTTTCTTATAATTTCAGATTTATTACATTACATGAAATACGCACGTCTCACCAAAGAACAATTTGAAGAATTGCATCGGGAATTTATTAATTTTTTAGCCGCACAAACTATTACAGCTAAAGAATGGGATGAAATAAAAACCAATAAACCCGAAGCAGCTGAACAGGAACTCGATGTTTTCAGTGATTTAATATGGGAAGGAGTGCTTGGAAAAGTAGAGTACCTGGAGAATATTTCTGCAAGAGAAATGCACCTTTTTCATCTTACTAAAAATGAAATGAAGCTGGTAGCCATTAAAGTATTAAATCCGGCAGTAGATTTAACAACTACTGAAGGGTTTAAATGGTTCAAACATAATTTCAGGACGGATAGTGTGGAAATCATGGTAGCATCCAAAGAATATTCGGAAGATAGAAATTTGGATAAATTTCAATTAATAGAAAAAGGAGCTGTAATTACCAAAGGCGAATTATACCGTTGGTTTGAAGAAATACTACCTTAGATTAATTAAAAAAATAAGATATTTGTTAAAGTAAGCTGCGTCGGTTTACATATGAGGTCTTTAGTGTGATATATGAGGAACTAAAGTGATTTGATTATACAACCTGTCATTTCGAACATTCAATTTATTGAATGGAGAAATCTGAATTATTTATCAGATTTCTCGCGTATGCTCGAAATGACTTTATAGTAAAGTTTAGAATTTTAAATAAATGGCACAAAAACCCGGAATCCCTAAAGGAACAAGAGATTTTTCACCAACTGAAGTTGCAAAACGCAACTACATAATTTCCATCATCAAAACTCATTTTGAAACCTATGGCTTTCAACCCATAGAAACCCCCAGTTTTGAAAATTCTGAAACCCTTATGGGTAAATATGGCGATGAAGGGGACAGGCTGATTTTTAAAATATTGAATTCGGGGGATTATTTGTCCAAAGCAAATGAAGATGCGTATTCCCAAAAGGATTCTACTAAATTAACATCAAGTATATCCGAAAAAGCCTTACGCTACGATTTAACGGTCCCTTTTGCCCGTTATGTGGTCATGCACCAGAATGAGATAGATTTCCCGTTTAAGCGTTACCAGGTGCAACCTGTGTGGAGGGCCGACAGGCCGCAAAAAGGCCGTTTCAGGGAATTTTACCAGTGTGATGCCGATGTGGTGGGGTCAAATTCTCTTTGGCAGGAAGTGGAGTTCGTACAACTTTATGATGCTGTATTTACCGAATTAAAAATTGAAGGTGTCACCATTAAACTCAATAACAGGAAAATTTTATCAGGCATTGCCGAAGTAATCGGGGCCAAAGATAAATTGATCGATTTCACCGTAGCATTGGATAAACTCGATAAAATAGGGGAAGAGGGTGTAAAAAAAGAAATGCTTCAAAAAGGAATTTCTGAAGAAGCAATTGGTAAAGTACAACCGCTTTTTAATTTTACCGGGAGCAATTCTGAAAAACTGGATAAACTAAAAAAACTTTTAAGCACATCTGAAGAGGGGTCGAAGGGGGTTGAAGAGCTTAAATTTATCATAGATACTATTGGGAAATTGGGATTAAAGTCCGCTCAGTTGATTTTAGATATTACCCTTGCCCGTGGACTTAACTATTATACAGGGGCAATTTTTGAGGTATCTGCACCCAAAGAAGTACAATTAGGTTCCATTGGTGGTGGTGGCCGGTATGACGACCTCACAGGAATTTTTGGCTTAAAAAATGTGAGTGGTGTGGGAATTTCATTCGGATTGGACAGGATTTACCTGGTGCTGGAGGAATTAAACCTGTTCCCCGAGACTGTTTCAAAGTCATTGGACGTTATGTTTACCAATTTTGGAGAGAAGGAGGCTTTTCAGTCTTTAAAAATTATCAAAAAGCTACGTGAAATCGGTATAAAGTCAGAATTATATCCTGATAATGCTAAAATGGCAAAGCAAATGAAATACGCTGATAAACGCAACATTCCTTTTGTGGTTGTGATTGGTGAAAAAGAACTTACCAATCATACTTGTGTTTTAAAGGATATGGTTTCAGGAGAGCAGAAAACTTTATCTATAGATGAACTTGTAAATGTATTATCTAGCAGGTTATGAAAATAAAGTTACCCTTCTTATTTCTTATACTTATAGTGCTTTATTCATGTAAAAAAGATAAAGGACAGAGTGAAATTGAAAAAACATGGTCCGGGTTTCTGGAGGTATTGGAGCAAAAGGATAAAAACGGCTTTCGCAATTTTTCCGGTGATACCATTCGGTGTTATTTGTGTTTGGAAAACACAGAACATGAACAAAAGGTGCTGGAGTTTTTAAGGGAAAACGATTCTGCCTGGTACGATAAAATATATGATGAAAAAATATTTATTCCCATAAATAAATTTATTGAAGAAGATTTTGACCTCTTTTCTGATGAAAAATTTGTAGAAATTTTAAAAAATGGAGAAACTGTATTTTCAAAAAGAGAATTGGATGAAGACGATCCTAGTGCTTATGAGGTATTGGTAACTACTACTGAGCCAAATATTTTCGGACATGAAGGAGGTCAGCACACATTTCAATTTAGAAAAATCAATGAGGGTTATAAGTTAGCCGAAATTAATACTGTTCCTTAAATCCAGGTGTGGTTTTCATATCTTTTATAAATTATTCTTAAAATTATATCTTCAAATTATTATATTTACTGCCCTCAGTAACCAACCAAAATTAAAAAATGACAGATAAACAGCTTAAAAAAGCATACTGGAGAGAAAATTTAAAATATCTCACCATTCTTTTATCAATCTGGTTTTTAGTTTCCTACGGGGCCGGAATACTTTTCAAAGAGGCATTAGACAGTATTAAAATAGGCGGATTTAAACTTGGGTTTTGGTTTGCACAACAAGGCTCTATTTATGTATTCGTCATTCTCATTTTTGTTTATGTACGGCTCATGAACAAACTCGATAAAAAATACGGTTTCATTAACTAATAACGATTCAAATTATGAGCGTACAAATCTGGATGTATATTCTGGTTGGGCTAACTTTTGCATTATATATAGGAATAGCTATTTGGTCCAGGGCAGGATCTACCAAAGATTTTTATGTAGCAGGAGGCGGTGTATCGCCTTTGGCTAATGGATTAGCTACAGCTGCCGATTGGATGTCGGCCGCATCCTTCTTAGGAATGGCAGGGCTTATTTCCTTTGGTGGTTATGACGGGTCCGTTTATTTAATGGGATGGACGGGTGGTTATGTACTACTGGCATTACTTTTAGCCCCGTATTTAAGAAAATTCGGGAAATTTACAGTCCCTGATTTCATTGGCGACCGATATTATTCCAATGTAGCTAGAACGGTAGCAGTTATTTGTGCAGTGATTGTCTCATTTACATATGTGGCAGGCCAAATGAGGGGTGTAGGACTTGTTTTTTCCAGATTTCTTGAAGTTGATGTAAATACTGGTGTGGTTATAGGTATGGTAATTGTCCTCTTTTATGCAATTCTTGGAGGAATGAAAGGGATTACCTATACCCAGGTGGCACAATATTGTGTTCTGATTTTTGCATTTATGGTACCTGCAATATTTATTTCCATTCAAATGACAGGGAATCCCATTCCGCAATTAGGGTTTGGTGATAAATTGGCAGACGGTTCAGGATATTTATTGGACAAACTGGATGGATTATCAACAGATTTAGGTTTTGCTCAATATACAAATGGATCAAAATCCATGATAGATATATTTTTTATTACAGCAGCACTAATGGTTGGTACAGCCGGATTGCCCCATGTAATTGTAAGGTTCTTTACCGTACCTAATGTTAAAGATGCTCGTAAATCTGCCGGATATGCATTACTATTTATAGCAATTCTTTATACAACAGCCCCGGCAGTTGCTGTTTTTGCCAGGACAAACTTAATCGAAACAGTAAGTAATCAGGATTATTCATCCATGCCTCCATGGTTTTCTAAATGGGAAAAAACAGGACTTATAGAATTTAATGATAAAAATGAAGACGGTAAAATTCAGTACCTGGCCAATAATGCAGAGAATGAACTTAAGGTTGACCAGGACATCATGGTACTTGCAAACCCGGAAATAGCCAATCTGCCAAACTGGGTTATCGCTTTAGTAGCAGCCGGTGGTTTGGCCGCTGCATTGTCTACAGCAGCCGGTTTATTGTTAGTTATTTCAACCTCCATATCTCATGACCTCATTAAAAAGCAAATAAAACCTTCCATTTCTGATAAAGGTGAATTACTTGCAGCTCGTCTTTCTGCAACATTTGCAGTAGTTATTGCCGGTTATTTTGGTATTAACCCACCGGATTTTGTGGCAGCAACCGTTGCCCTGGCATTTGGCTTGGCCGCGGCCTCATTTTTTCCTGCAATTGTGCTTGGTATTTTTTACAAACGAATGAACAAAGAAGGCGCTATTGCAGGAATGGTAACCGGCGTCCTTTTTATGTTGTTTTATATGTTAAAGTTTAAATTTGATTGGTTTGGTGGTGGTACTCAGAACGACTGGTGGTTTGGTATATCACCGGAAGGTTTCGGAACTGTGGCAATGCTTGCTAATTTTATAGTAGCTGTTTTAGTTTCAGTATTTACACCCGAACCTCCGGAAGATGTGCAGGAAATCGTAGAAAATATTCGTATCCCTACCGGTGCAGGGGATGCAATCTCACATTAACAGGTATGGCCTCTCATAGGTTTTCAAACCCGTGAGAGGTAAAATATTTTTGTAATCAAATAATCAAAAATATTCTTCAATTATAAATAACTTGCAATACTGAATATATTGAATCTATAATTAAAAAGTAAATGAAATTTCCAAAAGATTTTGTGTGGGGATCAGCCACATCATCATATCAAATAGAAGGAGCGTGGAATGTTGATGGAAGAGGTCCTTCCATTTGGGACGCATTTTGTCAGATACCCGGTAAAGTTTTAGATAATGACACCGGAAACATAGCCTGTGATCATTATAATAAAATGAAGGAAGATGTTGCCTTAATGAAGGCAATGGGTTTAAAAGCATACCGTTTTTCTATTTCATGGTCACGCATTTTACCACAGGGAAGGAGAGAAGTCAATGAAAAAGGAATCCAATTTTATTCTGATCTTATTGATGAACTTTTGGCAAATGATATTGAGCCCTGGATTACACTGTATCATTGGGATTTACCATTGGCACTTCAGCTTGAAATGGATGGGTGGTTAAATAAAGATATAGCAGATGTTTTTACAGATTATGCTAATCTTTGCTTTGAACGGTTTGGGAACCGGGTTAAAAACTGGATTACCTTCAATGAAGCATGGGTGGTGGCCATTCTGGGCTATGGACAAGGAGTTTTTGCTCCGGGAAGAATATCAAATTCTGAACCATACTTGGCCGGACACCATATTTTAATAGCTCATGCTAAGACGGTGAAATCATACAGAGAAAATTTTCAACCTAAACAAAAAGGCAAAATAGGAATAACCAATAATTGTGATTGGAGAGAGCCTCTTACCGATAGTAAAGAAGACAAAGAAGCTGCAGAAAGAGCATTGGAGTTCTTCATTGCCTGGTTTACTGACCCTATTTATTTTGGACACTATCCACAATGTATGGTAGAAAGGTTAGGAGAAAGGCTGCCTGAATTTACCGAAGAGGAGAAACAAATGCTTGTGGGATCTACTGATTTTTTTGGTTTAAATCATTATACTACCATGATGGCATCCGAAGCCAAAGAAATTGAACAGGGTTCAGTTTATGGGAATGGTGGATTATCAGAAGACCAGGATGTTAATCTTTCATTAGATCCTACGTGGGAATTAACCGAAATGAAGTGGGCGGTTGTACCCTGGGGGTGCAGAAAACTACTGGAGTGGATTTCAGAAAGATATGATTACCCTGATATTGTAATTACTGAAAATGGATGTGCATATGATGATAAATTAATAAATGGAGAAGTAAATGACAGTAAACGCATCGAATTTTTTGAGGGATATTTACAGGAATGCTCAAAAGCAATAAATAATGGGGTGAAATTATCGGGTTATTTTATCTGGTCTTTTATGGATAATTTCGAATGGGCTTCAGGATACAGTAAGCGTTTTGGAGTGCATTATGTAAATTTTGATACACTAGAGCGTACGCCAAAAGCCTCTGCCAAATGGCTTACGAAATTTATTGGTAATAACTAAGAAGGTATCAGCAAGAGATATACTGGATCATTCCTAAATAGTATATATAAGAAGGAGCAACTGTATTTGGCTGCTCCTTTTTCCATAATAAAAGTGTTGAGTTCGGGTTTTTAAGTTTATCAACCGTAATTGGTTATATATTTTTATTCTATGTAGGTTAGTTTTTTAATATTATGCTGAACGAGTCTGGTTTTCTCGTATTCATCTTTGTAAGTAAACCGGATAATCCTTTTTTCATAATCTACAACCATTGTGTATTTATGTCCTGAATCACTTACCGCATCAAAATTAAAATATTGATATTTGCTGTCGTATTTTTGTAAATTTAATTTATATATCGAAACTGCTACAGGTGTTTTGTGGGTTAGAAATTTGAAATTATCATTGAATTCAAAATAACTGGTGTCATCATTATCTTTGCTAACAATGTCCCACTCATTTCTTAGTTCACTCCATACACCATCTGTTCTCTCGCCCGCTGCAATTTGGGTCTGGGCATTGGAAGTAAGGAAAATAGTAAAACATAATAATACAATAGTTAGGTCTTTTTTCATTTTTTTGGGATTTAGTGTTAGTAATTATACTTAAGTCATTGTAATAAAGCTTTTTCGGTTGTATGTTATAATTTACAGGTTATATTATGTAGTTGTTGTGTTTTTTAACATTCTAAGTAAAAATAGAGACAAAAGGTTTAAGCTGATTGATAATCTGCTTCAAAATAGGTGTGGGAAAACCATAGTTTTACTTTTTGATAATATTTCACCAATAGATGAAACTTTTATATTTTTACATCAAACCAATGATATTTAATGAAAACTTTAGAAAACTTTCAAATTACTACTAACAAAGATTATTTAGAAGCTTATAATAAAAGCATAGAAGACCCCGAATCCTTCTGGGCAGAAATAGCAAAATCATTTTACTGGCATAAAGAATGGAATAAGGTTCTGGATTTTGATTGGTCCATCCCGGAAACGAAATGGTTTTCAGGCGCAAAGTTAAATATCACTGAAAATTGTCTAGACCGGCATTTGGCAGAACGGGGAGCTCAGACAGCCATTATATGGGAACCGAATGACCCAAAAGAAGAAGCAAAGTATATTACATATAAAGAACTACATAGTGAAGTATGTAAAGTTGCCAATGTTTTAAAAAATAATGGGATTCGGAAGGGAGACAGGGTATGTATTTACATGCCTATGGTTGTTGAATTAGCGGTGGCTGTACTAGCCTGTGCAAGAATAGGTGCAGTACATTCTGTAGTTTTTGCCGGTTTTTCGGCAACTGCCCTGGCCACAAGGATTAATGATGCATCTTGCAAGATCTTACTGACAGCTGATGGAGGATACAGGGGCGATAAAGTTATAAATCTTAAGGATATTGCTGATGAAGCTTTAGAGAACTGTCCATCTGTAGAAAAATCCATAGTACTTAAACGTACCGGCAAAGAAGTAAACTGGACAGCAAAGGATGCCTGGTGGCACGATGAATTGAAGAAAGTAAATGATATATGTCCGGCTGAAGTCATGGATGCAGAGGATATGTTATTTATATTGTATACTTCCGGTTCTACAGGAAAACCAAAAGGTATGGTGCATACATGTGCCGGATATATGGTGTACACTGCCTATACGTTTAGCAATGTTTTTCAATATAAAAAAAACGATATTTATTGGTGTACTGCCGATGTTGGTTGGATAACAGGGCATAGTTATATAATTTACGGGCCTCTTGCCACAGGGGCAACTACGGTTATGTTTGAAGGAATACCTTCATACCCCGATTATAGCCGTTTTTGGCAAATATGTGATAAACACAAAGTAAATCAATTTTACACAGCACCAACGGCCATAAGATCTCTTGCTAAGCACCCGGTATCCTTGGTAGATAAATATGATCTTACAAGCATAAAAGCATTAGGATCTGTTGGAGAACCAATTAATGAAGAGGCATGGCATTGGTATGACGAGCATGTGGGTAAAAGAAATTGCCCTATTGCAGATACCTGGTGGCAAACCGAAACTGGAGGGATTCTTATCTCGTCATTGGCCGGCGTAACTGAGCAAAAGCCCACATTTGCCACAACACCGCTGCCTGGTATTCAACCTGTTCTAATGGATGAAAAGGGAAATGAAATCACAGGACCCACCGATGAGGGTATTTTAGCAATTAAATATCCTTGGCCGGGAATTTCCAGGACTATTTATGGAGATCATAAAAGGTATAAAGAGACTTATTTTTCAATGTTTCCAGGAAAATATTTCCCAGGTGACGGTGCTTTACGGGATAAGGAAGGTAATTACAGAATTACAGGAAGGGTAGATGATGTAGTTATTGTATCCGGGCATAATTTAGGTACCGCACCTATAGAAAATGCAATAAATGAACATGAGAAAGTAGTTGAAAGTGCTGTTGTTGGTTTTCCGCATGACGTAAAAGGGAATGCATTGTATGCCTATGTTATAACATATGATGATGTAGTTGAAAACGAGGATTTAAAATCTGAAATCAGGGAACTGGTTGCTAAAACCATTGGCCCAATAGCTAAACCATACAAAATACAATTTGTCCCCGGTCTTCCGAAAACAAGGAGCGGAAAAATTATGCGACGGATTTTAAGAAAAATAGCATCCAAAGATACATCAAACCTGGGGGACACGAGTACACTGTTGAATCCTGATATTGTACAGGAAATTATAGACAATGCCTTATAATCTGAATAAATTTTTTGTTTTTAAGGTGTTGCTTTTATTAAGCTTGCTGATTATTTTTATAAAGGCAATAGCCGTTATATAAGCATCACCCGATGCAGTATGCCTGTCTTTTAATGAAATATCATAAGCATTAGCAATATCATCTAATGTGTACTTTTTTTGTTTGTCAACTAAATTGGTATTGATTCTGGTGGCTCTGTAAAGTATGCCGGTGTCAAGGACCTTGTTTTTAAGCTTGGGCAAGTTATGTCGCCTGAGTGCTTCATTTATCATGTTTATGTCAAAGTAAGCATGATGGGCAACAATTACTGAATTTTGGACATAATCTAAAAATTGAACAATAGCTTCATGCTCGGCGATTTTTTTAACAATTCCATCTTTTAATAAACCGTGAATTTCTACACTTTTGGGATCAAATTTATCCTGATGAATGTATACTTCAAATGAATTTGCTATATCAATAACATTTCTGGCAACTTTTACAGCGCCTATACTTAGTATGCGATCACTTTTAAAATCAAATCCTGTTGTTTCGGTATCTAAAACTACAAACTCAACTTCACTAATATTTTCATGTAATTTTTGAGAAAAACTATCTTTATACCTTATCCAATAATCGGGAAGATTTTTCTTTTGTTTTATACTGAACCAATGAAACATTATAGTATATGAGCTAATTTAAACCTTAGTTGAATAAGTTCCTGTACATCCCTAATGGACTTGAAGCATCTTTTTAATTTTATTTTTTCTTCTTTTGTCAGTTTGGCAAGTTCTATATATCTACCTGAATCATTATGCATAAGCCCGTGTTTTGCCCTGAACTTTAATAAAGCTTTTGAAGCGTATGAACAGGAAAGGTACAACTCTTTATTTTCGGGCTCCAAATCGGCCAGTTTTTCAAAACGTTCCGCTGTATTATTTATATTTTTTACCTGATGGTATAGTATTAACAGTCTTCCAGCATCAGAAATTGGCATTAAAGCCCTCTTCTTCAGGTCAAAAAAATCTTTATATTCTCCGTCCTGTTCAACTAAAAATTGCCTGAAAAAACCTAGGGGAGAAGGGTTCATAAGAACACTTTTGCCTAGGTGGGTAAAGAAAATAGGATTACTTTTAGTAGTGACAAAAATATGATCACTTAATTCATTAATAAGTGAAACATCACCGTAGGAAACATCATAATCAAAAAATATGGAACATAATAGAATTTCTTCATTACCCGGCGATACAATCCATTGTGTAAACTGATTTTTCCATTCGGACAAGGATAGACACCATTTTGGGTTATTGGCCATCATCTCTGCAGGGCAATATGCAAAACCTATCTTGTTTAAAGCTTTGTTTACCAGGTTGGCTAATGTTAAAAAGTACGACCTGACTTCTTCAAGCTGGGCATTTTTTACATCTTCAAAAACAATAGCATTATCCTGGTCGGTAGTGAGTAGTTGCTCTTTTCTTCCCTGGCTCCCCAGCGACATCCATGCAAATTTAACAGGAGGAGAAGTCTCCATTTTATCCAATGAAAGGACTATAGCTCTTTTAATAGTGGCATCATTGAGCTCTGTTATTATTTTTGATATATGGGTAAGAGGGATATTTTGCTGAATATATCCCCTGAGCAAATTATTTATTTTTTTTCTAATCTCTTTTAGCTCTTTAGTTTTTGTAGCACGTTTTATAGCCCTCATTAAAACAGAAGGATTTGTGCCTTGTGAAACAACAATATCATGTTCTGATATAATTCCAAGAAGTTTAGAATTAGGTGTTCCATCTTCCGTAATGCAAAATTGACTTACTTTATGCTTCATCATAGCTACCTGTGCTTGTGCAATAGTAATATCCGGTGTATAGCAAATTACCGGTGAAGTCATAATTTCAGAAGCATGAGTATCAATAGGGTAGAGACCCGTAGCTATTTTATTCCTGAAATCCCGGTCGGTTATAATGCCAATTGGAATCTCATTTTCAGTAACTATAACCGAACCTACCCTGTGATTACTCATCATTTTAGCAATATCCTGTGCCCGGTCATTTTTATTGCAAGTAACTATTTTTTTCCTGAATTTTGCAGGTTGAATATCAATCAGTTCCGTTTTTCTTTCAGAATCATTTTCTATATTCTCAATATACAATCTCCCTTTGTGCTCTTTAGAATATGGGTTTCTGGTATTGGATGCAAAACTTTCAATTAAAAAAGTTCCGACCTGGATATTCTTTTCCACAATGGGTTTGAAAACTTCAATAGGGATCGCATATAAAATTGATTCTTCCTCGGCATATGCAGTCATTACATAACTTTCCTTAGCTATTAAAGGTCTTAATCCAAAAACATCACCCTCATCACACTTGTCTATAGGAGTTTTTTTATCATTTAGTAGGGCTTCCAAAGCAATAGCTCCTTTATGAACTACATAAAATTGTGTATGTACTTTTTCATTTTGATTAAATACCACTTTGTCTTTTTCAAGGTAAATAACCTTTACCTGTGTGGCAATATCATAAAGTTGTTCCTTTTCAAGAAAATTAAAAGGAGGATATTGTTTTAAAAAATCAGCAATACGTTCGGCAATAGTATTTATCATACCACTAAATTAATGTAAATGTAAAACATAAGTCATATAATTAAAGCAACATCTTCTTAACAGAAGGTAAAACAAGATCATAATAGGTTTGATCTAAAACCACATAATCTTTCTGTAAATCTTTGTTTTCTATGACTCTTTCAAAATCATTTATTGAGATAAGCTTTACATCGCTTACTTCACTTTCCTGAAGTTTTAATTTTTGAGGCGAAGTTTTTAATTCACTTATAAAAATATGATGGAATTCACGATCAATAAAATTATCAGTATGTTTTTGTTCACTTTTATGAATGCCTATTTTTACAAGTTCGTTTTTTTGAAGGTGTATACCAAGTTCTTCCTGAACTTCTCTAATTGCAGAATCAAGTATATCTTCACCTGCACCAATATGTCCGGCAACAGAAACATCCCATAAATCGGGAAAAGTTTTCTTGGTAGCAGCTCTTTTTTGTAATAATAACTCACCCTTAACGGTATAGACCCAAATATGAACAGTAGGGTGAAAAAATCCTTTTGAATGTGCTTCAGACTTAAGGATTTTTTCACCTGTGTAATTTCCATTTTCATCTAAGATGTCAATATACTCATCCATTCAAATTTAATCAAAGTAACTAAAATTATCATCCCCTTTTAGGGAGAGAAGGGTTTCATAAATCAACTTTATTACATTTTCCACATCATTTTTATGGACCATCTCTACAGTGGTATGCATATAACGAAGAGGTAATGATATTAACGCGGAAGCAACTCCGCCATTGCTATAAGCAAAAGCATCGGTATCTGTACCGGTATAGCGTGATGAAGCCATTCGTTGAAAAGGAATTTTATTTTTTTCAGCAGTCTCAATAATTAATTCGCGTAGATTATTTTGTACCGCGGGGGCATAAGAAATTACCGGACCCTTGCCAATCTCGGTGAGACCTTGTTTCTTTTTTTCAATCATAGGGGTAGTGGTATCATGACAAACATCGGTTACAATAGCAATATTAGGTTTAATTGTTTGTGTGATCATTTCGGCTCCCCTCAGTCCAATTTCTTCCTGTACAGAATTGGTGATATAAAGTCCGAATGGCAATTTCTTTTTATTTTCACTCAACAAGCGGGCCACCTCCGCAATCATAAAACCACCTGCACGGTTATCAATAGCTCTGCATACAAACTTATCGTTATTGAGAATAAAAAATTCATCCGGATATGTAATAACACATCCTACGTGAACACCCAGTTTTTCAACTTCATCTTTGCCTTTTGCACCTATATCAATAAATATATTATCAAGTTTAGGAGCTTCTTCTTTGTCATTACTTCTTGTATGGATTGCTGGCCAGCCGAAGACACCTTTAACAATTCCTTTTTTTGTATGAATATTAACTACTTTAGATGGAGCTATTTGATGATCACTCCCGCCATTCCTAATCACATAAATCAATCCATCATCGGTAATATAATTAACGTACCATGATATTTCATCAGAATGTCCTTCAATAACCACTTTGTATTTGGCATCGGGGTTAATTACTCCTACTGCAGTCCCGTATATATCGGTTATAAAAGTGTCAACATAGGGTTTTAAATAATCCATCCATATTTTTTGCCCTTCGGATTCGTAACCCGTTGGCGAAGCATTGTTTAGGTATTTTTCAAGAAAGTCAAGCGATTTTTTATTAAGTATACTTTTTTTAGTCATAGATTATATTTTTAAGGATACGAAAATACTAAATATCACTATAATTATATGAATGTAATTTCGTTATTTAGTAATTTTGTGTTGAAACTTATTTATGTTAGTGGTGTGAAGAGAATAATGATCATATTTTGTTCGATTGTAATGTCATTCAGCTATTCTCAGGTAGATGAAATTGAGGGCGATTCTATACCCTTGCAATATTATTTTTTTGAAGGGGATTCTATTCCCCGTTCTTATGTTGACTTAGAACCGGTCATTGTTTTTCAGCCTTTAAAGTTCGACTCAAAAGAAGATAGATACAGGTATTATATTCTTAAAAGAAAAACATTAAAAGTTTATCCTTATGCTAAACTTGCCTCTGATCGATTAGAAAAATTAAATGATACTTTAAGCTCGATTAAGAAAAAATCCAAAAGAAGGAAGTACACCCGAAAGCTTCAAAAATATATTGAAGGTGAGTTTTCAGATGAATTAAAAAAACTTACCCGCACTGAAGGACAGATACTGGTTAAGCTTATTTACAGGCAAACCGGAAGCACTGCTTTTGACCTTGTAAAAGAGTTACGTAACGGGTGGAGGGCTTTCTGGTACAATACTACAGCCAGTTTATTTAAAATTTCGCTGAAAGAAGTTTATGACCCTGATAATATTCATGAAGATTATTTAATTGAAGATATTTTGCAGAGAGCTTTCATTTCAGGCGGACTAGAAGAGCAACCTACAGCTTTGGAATTCGATTTTCCTTCATTAACCAACAAATGGTCCGGAGAAAAAACTTCTTTAGAAAATTAGTTGTACAGGATTAAAAAAATCCTTAAATTAGAGGCTCTTTTCTTCTTAAATAAAGAGAGTTGTTTTTAAAAACATCTAAATTAATGTTCTTCTAAAAAAATAATTTAAAATGATTTGTTGGAACCGGAAAAGCGTTATATATTTGCAGCCGCTTAAGGAGAAACAGTTGAGTGGAGTTCATT
>CALGUD010000080.1 GCA_937901915.1 uncultured Flavobacteriaceae bacterium | reverse complement strand
AAATTTGCAGCATAGAAAAACTTTAAAATAAATTTGTTTTAACCATAGAATACGGAAACCGCTCAGCAAAGCTTGACTCCGTCGGATCTTCGGTTTCCTGCCTTTGAGGGAAAACAAAATCAGTAGTTTAACGACTATAACCAGCCTAAAATTATGTATCAAAATTTGGAGAATGTTATCTTTTAAGATAACTTTGTGAAATGAACAGGAAGATCATCTTTTACGAGAACCACTTTATTGAGTTTTATCAAAAGCAAGATCAAGGAGTAAAAGGTAAAATACAATATGTTTTAGAGCTGATTAAACAAGTTGACAGAGTTCCTAAAAAATTTTTAGACCATATTACCGGAACAAATGGACTTTATGAAATACGCATTGAATATCATTCGAATATATACAGGATATTTTGCTGCTTTGATGAAGGACAACTGGTTATACTTTTTAATGGATTTCAAAAAAAGACACAAAAAACACCGCGAAAAGAAATTGACAAAGCGGTACAATTAATGAATAAATATTTTACCAATAAGAATAAAAAATGAAAGATTATAAAAACATACAGTCATTTGATGAGTTAATCGAACTGGAACACGGGAAAATTGGAACTGAAAGTCGTAACAAATACGAAGAAGGTGCTCAAATGTTTATCATAAGTGAAATGCTGAAATCGGCTCGAAAAGAAGCTAAAATGACACAAGAACAATTGGCTGAAAAGTCAGGAACCAAAAAAAGTTACATCTCCAAACTTGAAAACGCAAAAGGGAATATCCAGCTTTCAACCTTAATCAGAATTTTTGAGCAAGGGCTAAACAGAAAAATTGGACTGACTTTTCTATAACCAAATAAAAGATTTTCCCTAACCCCGCTCCACAGAGTTCGACTCCGACGAATCTCCGATTTCCTGACTTTGAGAGAGCAACAGTAATTTAGTGATTGTATACAGTCTACTTATTAAATATTCAATTATATTTGAAAAAAATACAAACATAATAGATTGCACTATAATTATACAAACCAGACTGTTAAACGCCGAAAAGTGCTTCGAAAATCACCAGTGTAAATTTAAACCACAAAGAAATGAAGAAAATTAAAATAATTATTTTATTAATTATAATTAGCACCACTATTTCTTGCCAGTTTAATCAGTCAGTTAATAAAGATTTAACCACAGGAGCATATTCAACGGGCGATGGAATTGGAAGTGATGGTGTAGTCATTGAGGTCAATGAAAAAGCGGAAAATACAAATGAATTTGTTTTTAATGATAAAGTAAATCTTGTATTTAATAACATAACCGGACTGACTAAGTCAAACGGAAAAACATATCCGGGTCTTTCAATGTATATAGTAAAAAATGAGAAAGACACAGTACTTACATATGCCGACTTACTCAAAGATCTAAATAATGGAACAGACCTTTCACCACTTCAATTACAAGCGAACTTTATAGCCGCCTTACCGAATCAAAACAATGAAAAATATACAGTATATGTAGAGATTTGGGATAAAAAGGGAGATGGGAAATTTAATTATGAATTACCTTTTACCATAAAAGAAAACGATTTGGTGAAAGTAAAAAGCAATGGAATCGAATACTCGAATATTTATTTGTGGAACGAGACACTAAAAAAACCCGTTTTAGACAAGAATATTAATTCCGGACATTTATTTATCCTAATTCTTAATGACATAGAAGGTTTTGAATTAAGTAACAAGAAAGTTTTTCCAATTTTTTCACTTGAATTAACTGATGATAGCGGAAATGAAATAATTTCTAATCAAAATCTTTTGAGTGCTTATGAAGAAGAAGGAGTAAATCCGGAAGTTTTAAAAAGTCAATTAACAGCGAAAATCACTTTTTCAAGAGGAAAAATAAATAATCCCTGCAAATTAAAAGCAAAACTGAAAGACAAAAATTCGTTAAAGGAAATTGATATTACGAGTGAATTAATAATAAATTAAAGTTATTAATAAGGGATATAAGTCATTGTTCGTTTTTATCTGTTTTCTATAATTAGAAATTCTTAAACTACATAAAAGATCACTTGTATTAATGAAAATAAATCTTCTGGTAATCAGAACATCTAATCCTGAAAATTTAAAAACTCAATATGAAAAAATTGGATTTGAATTTGATTATCATCAACACGGAAATGGGCCTTTCCATTATGCCAGTGAAAAGGAAGGATTTGTATTTGAGATTTATCCTTTGACTAAATCAATGAAAGAAGCAGACAATTCTATAAGACTGGGATTTGAAGTTGAGAATTTAGAATTGACCCTTAAGAATATTAAAAATACTGACTGGAAAATTATATCTGAAATAAACATTACAGAATGGGGGAAAACCGCGGTTATACAAGATTCTGACGGAAGAAAAATTGAATTAAAAAATAAATAAGCTCCATATGTTTTGTAAAATTGTTTTTTAAATAAACCAAAGTTCCTTCGGCTCAAAAGAAAACGAATAAATTCAGCGGGAAAACTAAATTCTTGTAAAGGTAAATGCAATGAAATGTATTTATAAACAAGTTAATGTTATTGTAGAGCGATACCCAAAAAATCATTTATTGATTGTCTGCCTTTTGAAGTAATAACAAGTTCTCTTGAAAATTTAACCCTTTTAAACCAGTTGTTTTCTAACGTTTTTTCCAGGAAAACGGCTCCGAGATGACCTGCTAAATGTGAACGTCGTTCAGACCAGTCCATACATTGGCGTGTTAAAGGGCGGCGGCTTTTTGTAAAATCATTTTCCAGAATATTGAGTTGCGAAAACCAGTCCCAACCTTTTTCTGTGACTAAATAAATGTTGTCAGAATTTGATAAATAGCCTTGTTTCAGCATTGCTTCTGTAATTGAAACACCAACATAACCAGCCAAATGGTCATAACAAGTTCTACAATATTTGACTCCACTGGTTAATTGCCTGTTAGATTCGGCAGGTATCTTTCCGTTAGCTAAATTTGCTAAAGATTCAACAGCATAAGCTACTTCAGCATTAGCAAAAGAATAATATCTATGCCTTCCCTGAATATCAACTTTTACAACATTTCCTTTAAGCAATTTTGATAAATGATTGCTTGTTGAAGTAGAAGATAAATCTGAAGCAAATGCTAATTCGCTTGCTGTATAAGCTCTACCATCCAGTAAATTCCATACAATTTTTGCCCTCGATGGCTCACATAGCAATGATGCTACTGAAATAAAATTATTTTCTTCCATTGTTCAGTTTCAAATGAAATGTAAAAGTAATAGTTTAATTTACTTTGTTAAACATTAAAAATCATAAAAATGAAAGACATAGAAATTTTATTTGACAACAAACCTGGACAATTAGCCCTCATGGGTGAAACACTTGGAAAAAACAAAATCAGCCTTGAGGGCGGTGGTGCTTTTCAAAATGGCAATTTTTCAATAGCTCATTTTTTAGTTGAAGAAGCCGATAGGGCTAAAGAGGAACTGGAGAAAGTCGGCATTAAAGTCACAAAAATCAGTGAGGTAGTTATTCAGAAACTAAGACAAGATGTTCCTGGGCAATTAGGAATGTTTTGCAAAGAATTAGCGAATGCAAAAGTCAATATCTTAACTCAGTATAGCGACCATTCAAATCAATTGATTGTTGTAGTTGACAACTATGAAAAAGCAAAAAAAATATCTGAAAACTGGATGAAAAGATGGTCAAGCAATAATGATTATTCAATATGAAAAGAAAACACAACTATTCCGCTACTATAAAATGGACAGGAAACAAAGGAAAAGGCTCTTCCAATTACAATGAATTTGAAAGAAGTCATATTATCTCCATTGACGGCAAGCCAGATATTTTAGGCTCATCTGACCCAGCTTTTCGTGGCGATAAAACTAAATATAATCCGGAAGAACTCCTGCTAGCCTCATTATCGTCTTGCCACATGCTTTGGTATTTACATTTGTGTTCTGAGTCTAACATTATTGTAACTAACTATGTGGATAATGCAACTGGTATTATGATTGAGACACCAAATGGCAGTGGATATTTTTCAGAGGTAAGTTTAAATCCAACTGTTATAGTTACAGAAAGCTCAATGATAGAAAAAGCAATCGAATTGCATGAAAAAGCCAACGAATTTTGCTTTATAGCGAACTCTTTAAATTTTAAAGTATCTCATAACCCTGAATGTCTGATTAAAAGAAATTAAATGGCAGAAACAGCAACATTGCATTGTAATCCGGAGTGGAATCCCGCTCCACAATCTCAACGGTTCCTTTAGATTTGTTTCATTAAAATCTTTATTTACCACATCGTAACATTGAAATAATTTCACTGAATCCCGAGTGTCATAAAACACATGTGATAATGATCTTTGTATCCTAAGAGATGAATTTAGTAAATTAAGAATTTAAAATATGGAAAATTCAACATCTAAAAGGGTCAAAATGTTTATTGCCTTAGGAATTATGTTATTCTTTTTTTGGAAAGCATATGGCAGGTTTAATGTGAGAGATTTTGATGCAGGGCTAGTTTATTCTCTGGGTGGATTTGTTTTTGCCATTGTTTTTGTATATGCTGCTATAATATTTGTTCAGAAAGAGAAGAAATGAATTGTTATGTGTCATTAAGGTTTGCAAATTACATTAGTTACAGAACCCGCGCTCCACAATGTTTGACTCTGTCGAATCTTCAATTCACTGACATAACGGGAAAACTAAATTAGTAATTTAAACAGCTATTACCAGTCCGTTTGACATACTAAAAGATTCACTTATATTTGAAAGTAAAATAAACGCAATAAAATATGTTTATAAAACAAGTCGTATACAAGAAAAAATGAAACTAGGTAATATAAAATACACCCCTGTTGGATATGAATTAGGTTATTGTATCGGCGAAGATGTTGATACAAAAGAAAAAGGTATTTATTACTTTAAAGGATATCCTGAAAAAAAGTATAAAGATTGTGAAATTGTATTGGTAAAAGAGGCAGATGTTAATACTTTTTCATCTGATACTATCATGGGAGAAGGAAGAGATAAGAATCACAAGTTCTTTAAAGGGCAAATCGTTAAAAAGGGAATCGGGAGAATTCTTTCTCAAGATTGGTTATTTAATCCGGAAAAAGGAGTACAATGTGATGAAGTTGTAATTAATTTCGGAATGACACGGGCGGAAATTAGAAAAGCATTAAATAATGAGCAGGAGTTTAATTTTAGCAGGGGTGAAACCGAAGACAGTTATGAAGAATTTCAAAATACCTCAACCTGGTTCAGACTAGGTTATAACCAAAAGGATTTTCTTCAGGAAATAGAATTCCTGAGCGGAAAACTTACATTTAAAAATATAACCATTTTAGGAGGAAGTAATGTAAGCGATATCCTTCAACAATTTAAATCATCAGGATATAAATTCTATCGGAAGAAGTACGTAGATGGGTTGTTGTGTAAAGAACTAAAAATGGTCATTGCAAGTTCAGAAGATATGGGAGGAGAAGGTGAAGAATGCGAATATTTTTATACATCTTCTGATATAACCCATTTATTGGAAGAATGAATAATACCTTCACGCAACACTTCGTCTGCCCGGCTATGAGTGTAGCAGGGGTAGAAGGTTCAAAGTTAGGAGCCACATAAGCACCAGCATTAATTTTTATTTTACAGAAAAAATTGCAAATGGATTATATGTTTAATTAGATGTAAAGCAAATGCAAAAAACAGAAATAGTTGAAAGAAAGAAAATAGATGAAATAATGCAATTGGCGTTCCAGATAGGAGAAGTTCAAATCTTTGAGTCTTATTCTGAAATGGAAAAGAAAATTGTTGAAATAAAGGATTATCAACAATATTTAGATTATCTCAAAGAAGCTATCAATAATGAAAAAAAATTCATTGAGTTTGGGTTGTATTATAAAGAAGCAAATGGTTTTATAAGAATTCGGAGAACAACTTTAAACCCCAAATATTGTGACGGAAAAAAATTTAGGTACAATATTGAAGGTTGGGGAATAATATATATCCAATTGGATTTAACCGAAGAAAAAATTGAATGCAGAATAGCTGTCAATACCCCAAAAAGAGCCGAAAATTGGGTAAAAACTAATCCAGGGTTAAAATCACCGGATTTATGGAATTGGAAATTGGTTGAAAGTAAAGCCAGAAAATTAATTGGAGAACTGACAAAGAATAATTAAGCAGCCTCAGCTCTGTAAAGTTTACTCTGTCGAATTTTCTATTTCACTTAGCGAAAAATAAAAAGCAACAATTTAACGGCTGTAACAAACCCGTTAACTTGTTAAAAGATTCACTTATATTTGAAAGTAAAATAAACGCATATAAGTAATGCGTGATTCAAAAACAACCCCTTTAAAAAAAAAGAAATATGTTAATTTATGGAAGTAAAGCAGTTCATTTAAAATCTATTCAACCTAAAATGACAACTTGCCCAAGTTGTGGTACACAAGGGTCTGTAGTATTAAGCGTATATAGAAAACACGCTCATATTTTCTGGATCCCTTTATTTCCTATTGGCAAGAAAGGAGTGTCTGAATGTAAACATTGTAAAAATGTTCTTAAAAGCAATGAGATGTCAGGCGCAGTTAAAAATGAATACATCAATTTAAAAGAAGATGCCAAAGGGCCTGTGTGGCAGTTTGCCGGGTTACTAATATTTGCAATTCTGGTAATGTGGATTGTATATAGTAGTGGTGAAAATGAAAAACTCGAATTAGAGTATATTTCTGCTCCTGTGAAAGGAGATGTTTATGAATACAAAATCGAATCAGGAAGCTACTCTACATTAAAAGTGATTAGTGTGTCAAATGATAGCGTATTTGTTTCTCCTAATGAGTTCGAAATAAATAAAATGAGCAGAATATACAAAATAGACAAACCGGAAAATTACTCAGAATCGTCATATGGGATTTCTAGAGATAAACTAAAGGAAATGTATGATTCCGGAGATATTTTTGATATAAACAGATAATGATTTATATGTCATTATAATTTCTTTTAGTTAACAACGCAGCACAATTGAACCTGGATTTTGCAAAAAGCAACCTTGTAGGCATTTGGGCGCCTTACGCCCCCCATCATTAAAATACAAATAAACAGTAATGGAACAAAACAAAAGTAAGAACAAGGTTGCTCAAAGCCCTTTTGCTCAGACTTACTTTCACGGAACAAAGGCAGACTTAAAAATTGGGGACTTAATTGAAGTAGGTTTTAATTCAAACTTCGGACAAAGAAAAAATGCAAAACACATTTTTCTGACGGCAACATTAGATGCCGCTATCTGGGGTGCTGAGCTCGCCATGGGGGACGGGCGTGAAAGAATATATTTAGTGGAACCCACAGGAGAAATTGAAGATGACCCCGATTTAACAGATAGGAAATTCCCCGGTAATCCAACGAAGTCTTATCGTTCTATACATCCTTTTAAAGTTGTCGGAGAAATTACAATTTGGCAAGGACACACACCAGAGCAAGTTAAAGCAATGAAAGATGGACTGGCAAAGCTTAAAGAAAAAGGCATTAATTCATTAAACAACTAATCAAAAAATGTATTCCTGGAAAAGGATTTGCATTATTGTTTCCATAAATGTGTATGAAGTATTTTTTATGATATGAATAACGCTCAATACAATATATTTTTAATATTTTAATACCATAGCTAACCAACTAAAATTATTATGAAACCAACACTTAGAAAGCTAATTCTCTTAGTTTTACTTACCATTAGTATTTCCTGCAAACAAGAATCCAACAATCCTGAAAGTAAAGTCGACAGCGACACTAAAACCCAGGCCAATTCTGAAAACTTTACCGTAAGGATAACAGATAAACCCCTAACTTTTTGCAATCCGATTAACCTGGTGGTAGGTTCAGAAAGAGCCCGGAGAGGTGGTGAGCCCGTTGTTCTTATTTATAAAGATGATTATTATCTTTTTGTGACCGGCAGCCAGGGCTATTGGTATTCAGGTAATATGAGAGACTGGGAGTATGTAGACGCCCCAAATTTCCCTAGAGGTGTAGTATCAGTTATAAGTGATGGCGAAACCTTATATGCGTGTGCCATGAATCAAAAAGATGTGTTCTCATGTACAGATCCTAAGAAAGGAGAATGGGCAAAAGCAGGTTCTTTTGATAGTGACAGGTACGGTGATGCCAATATGTATTTAGATGATGATGGCCGTTTATATATGTATTATGGTTGGTCTCAAATTATGCCTTTTAAGGTAGTGGAATTGGATCCCAAAACCTTTAAGGAAATCGGTGAACCTAAGATCTGCTTCTTTGGCGATTATGAAGAACATGGTTTTGAACGTAGGAGAAATGATGATGTGATATTTCCATTTTTTGAACACAGAAAATATTTTGCAGAAGAATATCCATGGATAGAAGGTCCCTGGATTACTAAACATAATGGTAAATACTATTTGCAATACGCAGCAATCGGCCTTGAGTTTTTATCATATTCACATGGAATTTATGTGTCAGACAACCCTATGGGCCCATTTGAATATTCCCAACACAATCCGTTAACATTTAAAACAACAGGATTTGCTCCGGGAGCAGGCCACGGTAGTACATTTCATGATAAAAACGGACAATTATGGACTATTTGCATGATCCCGTCTTTTTATAGCGGAAGAGGTGGCGCAGAGATTTCTTTATTTCCGACAGCTATTGATGAAGATGGTGTTATGCATTCTAATACCGCTTTTGGCGATTACCCACAATATTATCCCGGAATTAAGGAAAACGCAGTTGATAATAACTTTTCAGGCTGGATGCTGTTATCCCAGAAAAAAAATGTTGAAGTATCATCCACTCTTGAAGGTTATAATTCGAAAAATGCTGTCGATGAAAATTTCATGACTTTTTGGTGTGCTGAAACAGGCAAACCCGGAGAATATATGACAGTAGATCTTGGTAAAGAATGCAATATTTATGCGTTGCAGGTTAATTTCGATCAACATGGGGTCGATCTGCCCCCGGGAAGATTTAGTTTTGGAGGAGGTGAGGGCCTTGAACGGTACCAATCATATAAAGTTGAGGTTTCAAAAGACAATCAAAACTGGTCAATGCTTGTAGATAAAAACAATATGACCCAGGATTTAAGACATGATTATACAGAGCTTGCAGAACCTGTAAAAGCAAGGTATGTAAAATTAACAAACGTGTTTACACCCAGTGAAGGTAAATTTGCAGTGAAGGATTTGCGAATTTTTGGCAACCCGGATCTGGCAAAATATACAAAAGTTGATGAGGTAATGACTGTTCGTAATCCGGAAGACAGGCGCGATGCAACCCTGTTATGGAAGCCTGTGGAAGGTGCTGATGGCTATGTGGTTCGTTATGGTATAGAACCTAACAAACTTTACAATAATTATATGGTTTATGATGGCAACACATTAACAGTACATAGCCTTAATAAAAAACCCGATTATTACTTTGAAGTTGAGGCATTTGATAGTGGAACGGATTATTACAGGGAACGGACCGAAAAAACCATGGGGATGGGTGCCGAAATTGAACTTTCCAGGGGAATAAGTATCGGATACAGGGGAGGTACTTTAATAGAACGAAAAATGATTTATGAAGGCGTAAACGAATATGTTTTTGATAGCATCACACCGGACACATATACATTTAAACATACTTTTGGCCCTGTACTTTGGAGTGGAGAACTAACCGAAGCACAATTAATAGGTTCTGAAGATCAGCCACCAACAATAACTGAAAAAGCAGCCCAATTGGGTAAAGGCACAGAAGTTACCGGTGAAATGCATTTTAAAGTGGTTCCCGGAAAAGAATACGGGAAAATTGTGATCACATTAGATTATGATAAGAAAAAATAGGATTTTAACTTTT
>CALGUD010000079.1 GCA_937901915.1 uncultured Flavobacteriaceae bacterium | reverse complement strand
TGTTTGCTTTCATATAAATTGACTTTAAGTGGTCAACCTATATCAGGGACGTACACCAATTAACCATTAACTTTTAACAATTAACAACAAAAGGCATTATTAAAATATAACTGATAATGACAAGTACGAAGCATTGAAAATTAACGCCTAAACTCAATTGCTATCCTCCCTGCGCCGGTAAAAAACAAGCAGGCACTTCCAAACAGCATTGCCAGAGCCGGAGTCATTCCTTCTATAGTATCATTGGTGTGGGCCATCAAAAGAGCAATTAAAAAGTTGACTATCATAATTAACGATGCCGGCCGGATCATAAATCCAATCAATATAAACAGTCCGCAAATAAGCTGTGCATAAACCGATATTACCGCACTTATTGTTGGAATGGGAAATCCGGTTGCATCCAGGAATGCTGAGAATTCAAGCATTTTATCCCAGCTAATAACATTATCTACAACACCATAAATAAGCCGTAGTCCTACAAAAATCCGGAGTAAGAGTAAACCAATATGTTCATTTAAGTTATTCCTGTTTTTCATTTTGCTGTCCTGAATAGAATTAAAAGTAATGATTGCTTACTTAAAAACAAAGTGTGCTGTTATTTCCTTTTATCATTTTAAGGATGCATTTGGTACTTGAGAGGATGCAGGTGGTCAAGATCATTTTTTCCGTGATTATTGGAACTATAGTTTTGGCACAGTTACGGTACAGGATTCTGGAATCAAATAATTCAACACAAAACCATCTTTAATAAAAATAATACACATGACACAAACAAAATTAATCTATATGCTTCTATTCACAGCACTTATGAATCTCAATGTAAATGTATTTGCACAGGAAGTTAAACACGGCACTCTAGTTACGGAAACCCTTTCATCTACCATACTCCGCGAAAACCGTACCGGCCTCAAACCAGACCGTAGTGTTAAAGTGTACCTACCTCCGGGCTATGCTGAATCCGGTAAGTCTTATCCTGTTGTATATTACTTTCACAATATATTCTGGAGTCCGGAACAAATGTTTGAAGACGGAAACCTTGTGAACCTTATAGAGCGTGGTTTTTCAAATGGGATGGTAGAGGAATTTATTTTTGTAGCAGCAGATTATAGTACACCTAGTACAGGAAGTATTTATGAAAATTCACCTATAAGCGGACGCTGGTTAGACTTTACCGTTGAGGAATTGGTACCTTTTATAGATAATAAGTTCAGAACTCTTCCACATAGGGACAGCCGTGCTTTAACGGGGGATCTTTTTGGTGGCCGTGGTGCACTAAAACTTGCTATGGTACATGCCGATGTTTTTAGTGTAGCTTATGCATTACATCCCGTAGCCACCGGAATTGGCTCTTTGCCCTGGTCTACATTGCAAATTGACTGGAACAAGATCTATAATGCGAAATCGTTCGCCGATCTAGAAGGCGATGGACGTGCCCAGATATTTGTTACCGTTGGACAAGGATTCCTTCCAAACCCGGACCGTCCACCATTTTACTGTGACTACTTTACCGAGCTCGAAAACGGAGAACCCAAGCTTCATCCGGAAAACACAAGAAAGGCAAAAGAAGGTTTCCACCTAGAGGAAACACTGGCAGAGTCTGCTAAAAACCTACGAACCATGCGTGGCCTTGCTCTTGATTGGGGCCGATTTGATACTACGCAGGCACATGTGGAATCTAACAGGGCATTCAGTCGCAGGTTGGAAGACCTGGGGGTTGAGCATGAAGCCGAAGAATATCGGGGAGATCCGGGAAACAGGACATGGACAGAAAACGGCCGGTTCTATGCCAGGGTGCTTCCGTTTTTTAACAGGCATCTCGTATTTGATACAAAAAATTAAACTAAAAAAATTCCTAACCTACCTCTTATGATACAAATTAAATTTATCGGTTTATTCATAATGCTTATATGCTTTAATGCTTACGTTTCTGCACAAGAAATCAAGCATGGCACAGTAATAACGGAGAACCTTTCATCTTCTATACTCCGCGACAACCGTGTTAATCTCGACCCAAACCGAAGTGTCAAAATATATCTCCCACCCAGCTATACTGAGTCCGGGAAGTCCTATCCTGTTGTATATTACCTTCATAACATATTCTGGAGCCCGGACCAAATGTTCCAAGACGAAAATCTTGTAACCCTGATGGAAAAAGGTTTCGCAAATGGAGTTGTAAAGGAGTTTATTCTGGTTGTAGCAGATTACAGCACACAAAGTATTGGAAGCTTATATGAGAACTCTACAATCAGCGGGCGTTGGTTGGATTTCACAGTTAAAGAACTTGTGCCCTTTATCGATAATAAGTTTCGTACGCTGTCTCATCGAAATAGCCGTGCTTTAACTGGCGACTTCTTTGGTGGATACGGAGCTTTAAAGCTTGCTATGGTACATGCCGATGTTTTTAGTGTAGCCTACGCATTGCATCCGGTAGCAACAGGTTCTGGTTATATGCCATGGGCAGTAAATCCGATTGATTGGAAAAAAATACACCAGGCAACTTCATTCGCAGACCTGGAAGGAGATGTACGTGCGCAAATATTTGTAACCGTAAGCCAGGGATATCTCCCAAACCCCGAACGCCTACCGTTTTATTGCGATTTTTGGATTGAATTGGAAAATGATGAGCCTAAGCTTCATGTAGGAAATACAAGAAAAGTACAGTCTAACTGGCTACTCGATGGTCTTTTGGATACATATGCTGCCAATCTTCAAAGCTTACGTGGTTTAGCATTAGATTGGGGCCGTTATGATCCTGTTCCCTCTCATGTATATGCAAACCAGGCATTCTGCCGCAAGCTTGAGGATTTAGGAATAGAGCATGAGGGCGAAGAATATCGTGGTAATCATTGGGATAAAAACTGGACAGAAGAGGGTCGGTTCTATACCAGGGTACTTCCATTTTTTAACCGGCATCTTGTGTTTGAATAAAAAATAACAACAAACTTAATAAATATCATGAAAAAAATAAACATCTTATTTTTAATAATCCCGCTAATCTTCATAAACGCTACACATTCTTTTGCTCAGAATACTTTAAAAACAAATGAAAAGACCGTCGCTCACTTAAAGAAGTTCAGGGCTGATTATATCAAAAGTCTTGTGAACAAAAACCCTGAACTTGTAGCCGGCTATTTCTCAGAAAACATCCGGTTGATGCCCGAGTTTCAAAAGACCATCATGGGAAAAGACAATACCATCTTATACCATAAAGCCTTTTCTGATCGGTTTGACGTTAAATCATATAATAGAAATAAAATAGAAGTTCTTGATCTGGGCTCACAGGTGATGGAGTTGGGAAAGTTATCGATGAAAATAGCCTTGAAAATTACCGGAAAAGAATATGAACTTATCGGCACATATATGAATATTTGGGAAGAATCAAAAGACGGAAAGTTGAATCTCATTACTGAAGCCTGGAATTATGACCAATGGTATGACGAAATTGATCAACACTTAAGGTTCCACGAAGTGCCGGCAGTTCAGATGGCCCTTCAGCCACATTTGCCCATCAACAGCAAAATCAGTTTTGAACTGGCTGCGCTTAACAAACTATCTGAGGTGGCTATCACCCAACATGACGCAAAAACCTGGACTATGTTTTATGCTGATGATGCCATGCTAATTCCTAATTACAGCCCAATCATTGAGGGAAGAAAAGCGCTAGATGAATATTTTGATATACACGCCAAAGAAATGCCCGTTTTTGAAAAGCTCGACATCCGTAATGACCGCATTGATAACCTTGGGGATTATGTGATTGAATATGCAACACATGTGGCAAACTGGAGAAATGGTGATTCCTCTGGTGTAGGGACAGGAAAAAATATTGGGATATGGAGGAGAGAACCTGACTGCTCTTTAAAACTTATCAGGAAAATGGGAATGTATGACTAAAGTAAAACGCTTTACCTTTAGCATGGAACCAGTTTCAAATCATAAAATACCTAAATGAAAATACAATATAACAAAAGGCATTGGAAGCCGGGAATCTTATCCATGATGTTTTTTATACTATTTATACAGCTTATGAAAGCCCAACTTACTGATAAATACGAAACCTATGAACAAAATAGCTATAAAGGAATGCCGTATGACCTGTTTAAGCCGGCTAATTATGATGCTGGCAAATCGTATCCGCTTATTGTTTATTTGCACGGTGGCAATGATACCATTTTCCGTGGTAATTATTGGTATAAAGAATCCGTTCAAACTTTAAACCCGTCCTTTGTATTAACACCCAAAACAACTGAACATATGATAGGTTGGGGTACTACCTGGGATAAAAGCAATCTCAATGCACAAAAAAAAGTATTAGCGTTGGTTGATTTATTAATTAAAAACTACAGTATTGATGCTAGCAGACTTTATATCTATGGTATAGACATGGGGGCTACTGGTGTTTTCTCAGTATTGTGCAATTACCCCGGAAAGTTTGCGGCGGCTGTTACTGTTCGCGGAGCTGTTAGCTTAGAAGTAGAAGAGAAACTGCTTTCTACACCACTCTGGATATTTTATCTGTATCATAGCCATATAAAGCCTGCAAGGCTTCCAAGTCCAAGCCAGATTTATGAGAAAATTGTATGGCTGGGAGGTAAGAAAGTAAAATACACCGAGTGTATGGGTATTGAATACGATAGTTGGGAAAATGTTTTAGAGGAAAAAGAATTGAGCAAATGGCTTTTTTCGCAAGAAAAAAAATAATTCTCAACCTCACAGGTTTAAAATTACCCGCCAATACAGAAACCTGTGAGGTTTTTAGATAATAATATTACCCATTATTATTCTTCCAAAGTTTATTCCCTACTATTTGTTCCACCACTTCTTTTCTGAAGTTTCGGCTGATGGGTATTTTATGATCACAGATCATGATCTCATGAGTTTCCAGCCTGTTTATTTTAGGAACAGAAACTATGTAGGATTTGTGAACCTGTAAAAACATATTCGTATCCAGGTACTGTGCAACTGTTTTTAAATTCAGAAGTGTAGTGAATTTTTGTTCCTTGGTATAAATAATCACATAATTCTGCATGGCTTGTACAAATAATATATCATCAAAATATACTTTTTCATACTTACCGTTGCACTTTATAAAAAAATAATCATCAGTAACCTGTGTTTCCTGGGTATTAAGAGTTTGGTTATGAAGATTGTATTGTTCTTTTGCTTTTAGGGCACTTTTAAAAAAGCGGTTGAACGTGATGGGTTTTAATAAATAGTCCAATACGTTAAGTTCATACCCTTCCAGGGCATAGCTGGGATATGCAGTAGTTAAAATAATCATAGGCAGGCTTTCTGACATTTTTAAAAATTCAATACCGTTCATAAGCGGCATCTGTACATCCAAAAATATGAGATCCACCGCCGTATTGCTTAAAATTTCTGTGAGTTCCAACGGGGTACTCCCCTGGCCTGCTACTTGTAAAAAATCAACTTCTTTGATATAATTTACAATACATTCCCTGGCCAATGGCTCATCATCTATAACAACACATTTAATCATTGACTATTTTTTCCTGTTTTTGATATTCATTTAAATTCAACAGAAGGCTTACTTCAAAAATGCCATCTGTTTCTTTTATTTCCATTTTATGTAAATCCGGGTACAATAAATCCAGTCTTCTCTGCACATTTTTTAATCCTAATCCATTATATTTTACCACATCGCCTGAAGATATACCATTTTTAGAAACATTATTGCTCACGCTGAATATCATCTGGCTTTTTTCTATATGCATTTCTATTTTAATCCAGTTTTTATCATTTTTACCATCTTTTGCTACATGTTTAAAAGCATTTTCTATAAATGGCATGAGTATAAATGGTGCAATGGCGAGTTTTCCTGAGTTTTTTGGCAAATCTGCCTGCAATTCAAAATTTGCATTCTGCCGTAATTCCTCTAATTCGATAAAGCTTTTAATATAGGCTATTTCTCTTTCCAGCGGAATCTGTGATTCATTACATTCATACAATTGATAGCGTAGTAATCCCGAAAATTTTGCCAAAGATTCAGAAGCCATGGCCGTATTTTTATCAATTAATACGAAAATGGAATTAATAGTATTAAAAAGAAAATGAGGGTTGAACTGTGATTTTAAAAACTTGAGTTCTGTTTCCAACTTTTCTTTTCTAATAGTTGCCTTTTTTGTTGAGATTCCAGCCAATTTTTACCAAGCTTAATACTCATAGCAATAGCCATAGAAGAAAAGGTTGATGGCAAAGCACTATTTTTAAAAGCTTCAAAAGGAGGCTTATCCTTAAAATAAAGTACATTGGCATCATATCCAAAAAGCCCTGCTGCAACAAAATAGCCGGAAGTAATAATAATTGATACCAAAATTATATTGGCTAGCATACTTAAAAGAAACAATAGTATATGTCCCTTTTCAAGCAATTTTGGAATAAGCAGGTAGAGACAGAAATAAACCCCAAATGCCTGAAAAATTACATAAAATAAAAACTTAACCCGCACATAAGCTTCGCATTACTTATAGTCTGCTTTGCGGGGCTGCGGGGAACAAGAACCCTATTCCAGGAAATTTGCGATC
>CALGUD010000078.1 GCA_937901915.1 uncultured Flavobacteriaceae bacterium | reverse complement strand
ATGTATTCCAACTATTGAGAGACAAGAAGAGAAATATAGTAATCCCTATCCCTTTTATAATGTGCTTTTTTTTTAAAAAGGGAATCGATAAAGGGTAATAACACTTTTGAGAGTTTAGTGTAGATATTATATTGAGAATCATTACAATGACACTAAAAGGAATTATTAATATGAAAAAGAAGAAGCCAATGCCTTCAACAGTTAGTAATGCAATAAAAGAAAGAATGAAAAAAATAGTCATTGTAATTTGAAAATTCACAACGGCTCTTCCATGTACATCATAAATTGTGTTGTCCTCACGTTTGTGAATCCATAAAAACAGGGGAAGTAATATATTAAATAAAGGAAGCACAAAACCTAAAAAAGGAGTGCCGTGCATTAACAGTAACCACTTTTTCTGTATGGTTTCTTCTTTTGGATCCTCCAATATTAATAGGTCCTTAACTTCAATTTCTAAAGCGGCTGCTAATAATTTTATAGTTTGTAGATGTGGGCTCACTTCTTCTTTTTCTATACGCTGTATAGTCCGGATTGTTACACTTGTTTTATCTGATAATTCCTCTTGAGAATAGCCTTTCAACTTTCGTTGGTATATGAGGTTCTTTCCGATTGTTTGATTTTCCATTGACTTTGATTTTTTTGTTCAGAACAAAACTATTAAGAGGCTTTGGATTTTGTTACGACATACTTGTGTCACTTATATGTCATTATAGTTATTTAGCCTATTCTAAAGGTTATTATAAACAAAAACAGAGTATCAGAACTGAATGTTTGTGGTGTTCATAGAACCAGATATAGGCTGATAAACTTTTATACAGCCATTAGAATTTTTTTATTTCTAACAAAATACCAATCAATCCAATTACCAGGCATAAAGGAACGTAAAGTTTAGTATCCATTTCTGCAAACTCTGTACCCTTGATTTTCTTAAAAAAACCTATGTATTTAAAATCACCGATCGATCTGAGAATAAAAATTGCAGAAATACACCATCCGATATAAGAGGTCCATCCTGGTAAATCTAAATGTATAAGGTGTGTTGCATAATAAAGCGAGAAAAATAAAAGCCCCAATCCCACAATGGCACTTGCTTTAGCATCCGGATGCATAACCTTTTTACCGGTATTATCAGTTGGAATGGCTTTGGTAATTCCCCACTTACTACCAAAAGCCCAGTTAAAATGAATTAAGGAAAGAACAAGAAAAATTAATGATACGATTAGTGCTGGTAAAAAATTCATGGTGTAAAATACAGTTAATTACGTTACAAAGTTCTGGCTAATTTAAACCTCCACTATTTAATTGCCAGATGATAAAATTAACGATGGTAATATAACAAACCCAAATCAAATAAGGAATAAGGAGATACGCTGCAGTTTTGTTTATCACTTTAAACCATTTTATAGTCAGTAAAATAAGAACTATAAGCACCAACAATATCATCAACCCCCATAAAGGCCTTTTAAATCCAAAAAACACTATACTCCAGAGGCCATTAACTAGCAACTGAAAACCAAAATGGTACAAAGCGGTTTTTACCCATTTGTGATAAAAACCACGGGACCATACTATACCGGCTGCGGTACCCATAATTACATACAAAATAGTCCAAACAGGGGCAAAAAGCCAGTTTGGAGGAGTAAATCCGGGTTTGTCAAGAGTTGCATACCAGGTGTTTACTGAACTTTTAATTGCAAAAGCCGATAGAGCACCAATCAGAAAACAAACAGCAATGGAAATTAAAATTCTAATTATGAGTTTTTTGGTTATGGTCATATATGTAATTAGCTTTTAAGCTAAGTTAGTAATTTTAACGAAACCTTAATTTTAAAATTTATAAAGTACGAAGCCTAACTAAAAATCTTCCAACAATTATTTAATAACGGCTATCTTTGTCAAAATTCTTTTTATACCTATGACCGAAAAAGATTTTATTCCTGTATACGGCCGGGATGTTAATGCTGGAAGTGTAACCTGGAAATCGCCTAGCAATATAGCCCTGGTTAAATACTGGGGGAAAAAAGAAAATCAGATACCTGCTAATCCATCCCTTAGTTTTACACTCGATACCTGTGCAACAACCACACAATTAAAATTTGAGAAGCTTCAAAGGCCGGTTAAAGAATTCTCTTTTGAATTCTTTTTTGAAGGAAAAGAAAAGGATGATTTTAAACCCAAGATATCAGAATTTTTTAAGAGGGTTGAAAAATATCTTCTTTTTTTAAAGGATTATCATTTTATTATTAATACGTCTAATTCATTTCCACATAGCAGTGGTATTGCTTCATCGGCCAGTGGTATGAGTGCTTTGGCTTTATGTTTAATGAGTATTGAAAAAGAATTAAACCCGTTAATTACCGATGCTTATTTTTATCAAAAAGCCTCTTTTTTAGCACGTTTAGGGTCTGGAAGTGCATGCAGGAGCATTGAAGGGGGTTTAATTGAATGGGGGAGTCATGAGGAGATTGAAGGCAGTTCAGATTTGTATGCGATTAAATATCCGTATACAGTGCATACACTTTTTGAGAATTATAATGACACCATTTTATTAGTTGATAAAGGTGAAAAACAAGTGAGCAGTACGGCAGGGCATAGTTTAATGTACGGACATCCGTTTGCGGAAAAAAGATTTGAACAGGCTTCCCAAAATTTATCAAAACTCAGAAAAATACTGGAAGAAGGAGATTTGAGTGGTTTTATTCAAGTAGTAGAGAGCGAGGCCCTCACACTTCACTCCATGATGATGACATCTGTGCCTTACTTTATTTTAATGAAACCGAATACCCTTGAAATTATTAACAGGATCTGGAAGTTCAGAAAGCAAACTGGGTTTCACGTATGCTTTACATTAGATGCGGGTGCTAACGTTCATGTTTTATATCCTGAAAATGAACAAGCAGAAGTTTTAAAATTTATTAAGAATGAGTTAATCACGTTTTGTGAAAATGGTCACTATATTTGTGATCGAATTGGATTTGGAGCTAAAGAAATAAAAAATAATAATGAATAATTAATAATTGTAAAGTAGTAATTTAGCTACAAAATTTAAAATTATTCATTATGAAAAAAAATATTATTAAAGATAAAAGTTTTACTTTTGCAATAGATATTGTTTATCTTTATAAAAAGTTGGTTAGTACAGATAAAGAATTTATAATGTCAAAGCAACTTTTGAAGTCAGGAACATCAATAGGAGCGAATATTAGAGAGGCTGAATTTGCTCAAAGCAAACTCGATTTTATAAATAAAATTTCTATAAGTCTTAAAGAAGCAAATGAGACTGATTATTGGCTTGATTTATTGCATGCAACAAATTATATAAATGAGTATGACTTTGCTCAATATAAAAAAAAGTCGAATGAAATGTTGAAATTGTTAGTAAGTATAGTTAAATCTGCTAAACATTAATTCTTCATTATTCATTATCAATTTTTAATTAAAAAATGAGAGGACCGTTATTTTATTCTAAGATTTTACTTTTTGGAGAATATGGAATCATTAAAGATTCCAAAGGTTTATCAATCCCTTATAATTTTTACAACGGAGCTTTGAAACTGGACAAAAACTCGTCTGAAAAAGCTACAAAATCCAATGAAAATTTAAAACGTTTTACAACTTATTTATCCGAACTTCAAAACGAACAGGCAGGATTGGTTACATTTGACCTCAAAAGGCTTCAAGCCGATGTTGATGCCGGAATGTATTTTGACAGTAGCATCCCTCAAGGATACGGGGTAGGGAGTAGTGGGGCACTTGTTGCTGCCATTTACGATAAATATGCACAAAATAAAATCACTGTTTTAGAAAACCTTACCCGGGAAAAGCTATTGAAGCTTAAAGCTATTTTTGGAGCTATGGAATCTTTTTTCCATGGTAAATCTTCCGGTTTAGACCCATTAAACAGTTATTTAAGCTTGCCTATCCTTATAAATTCCCAGGACAATATAGAACCTGCAGGTATACCTTCCCAGCTTAAAGTTGGAAAAGGTGCTGTGTTTTTATTGGATAGCGGAATGACAGGCGAAACTGCCCCAATGGTTCAGATTTTTATGGAAAATATGAAGCAGGAAGGTTTCAGGAATATGTTAAAAAATCAGTTTGTAAAGCATACTGATGCCTGTGTAGAAGATTTTTTAAAAGGGGATGTCAAATCACTATTTGGAAACTTAAAACAACTGTCACATGTAGTTTTAAATAATTTTGCTCCTATGATCCCCTCAAAATTTCATCAACTATGGAAAAAGGGTATAGACACCAATGATTACTACTTAAAATTATGCGGATCCGGAGGCGGAGGCTATATTTTAGGGTTTACTGAAGATATTGAAAAAGCAAAGTTAGCCCTTAAAGAATACAAATTAGAAGTAGTCTACAACTTCTAAATTAAACCCTATGTTTACCAGAAGACAGAAAATTATGATGCTCAAGTTTTTGAGCCTCTTTTCTGTAGTAAGAGGATATAACCTTCTGGTTATTGGTTTAGCTCAATATTTAGCTTCCATTTATATATTAGCACCCGACAGATCCCTTAAAAGCGTTATTTTTGATCCTAATTTGTTTGCTTTGGTTACAGCTTCGGCCTTATCAATAGCATCCGGATATATTATTAATGCTTTTTATGATGCAGAAAAAGACCTCATAAACAGGCCAAAAAAATCCATGCTCGATAGGCTTGTTAGTCAGAGGACAAAAATTTCCGGCTACTTTGTACTCAATTTCCTGTCAGTTGTATTTGCAAGTTATGTTTCCTTTAAGGCTGTAGTTTTCTTTTCATTTTACATATTTGCAATTTGGTTTTACTCGCACAAGCTTAAGAAAATCCCTTTCGTTGGGAATTTTGTTTCGGCAGTATTGGCCATCACTCCATTTTTTGCAGTATTTATTTATTACAAAAACTTTGACCTCGTTATTTTTGTACATGCCTCCTTTCTTTTTCTAATTATTTTAATTCGTGAAATTGTAAAAGACCTCGAAAACATGAAAGGGGATATGGCTAACGATTATAAAACCATACCGGTGGTTTATGGTGAAAATATTTCCAAAAAAATCATTACTCTTTTCATTATACTTACCTTAATACCAACCTATTTACTTTTCAGTAAATTTGAAGTAGGTCATATGTACCTTTATTTTTACGCCTGCTTTGCTTTGTTAATACTTTTTCTTGTTTTAGTGTGGAAATCATCTACTAAAAGGCATTATTTAATACTACATAACATCTTAAAATTTATTATTCTTTCAGGAGTTGTCAGTATTTTGTTGATAGACATAGATTTAGTATTGAACAGGATATTGTAATTTTTATTTAAAGTCCTCTAATCTAAAGTCTAAAAGTTATCTTTGCAAAAAATATATCATGAACAGAAAAGATCAATCGAAAGGGAAACCTTCCGGAAGACAAGGTGGAGGAAATACGAAGAAATCTGAGCGCGAGAGCGAAGGAGGCGGAAAACAATCCGGAAGACAGGGTGGTGGTGTACGTAAGAGTAGCTATGCAAGAGGAAATTCACCTATAAGAAAAAAGCCGGCTAATAAGTCCGGGCAATTAAATAAAGACGAAATAAGACTTAATAAATATATAGCAAATTCAGGTATTTGCTCAAGAAGGGAAGCAGATATTTATATTGCCGCAGGCAGTGTTACAGTAAATGGCCAGGTTGTTGTTGAAATGGGATATAAAGTAAAATTGACAGATGAAGTTCGATTTGACGGCCGGCTTATTAACCCTGAAAAAAAAGAATATATATTACTGAACAAACCAAAAGGATTTGCTACAACAGTAAGCATTGAACCCGGTAAAAGAACAGTCATGGATTTGGTAAGAAATGCAACCAAATCACGAATTGCGGCTGTCGATAAATTAGACAGGCAAACAACCGGGCTTTTATTGTTTACAAATGATAGTGAATTGGTAAAAAAACTGACCCAATCTTCACAGAATGTTCGAAAAATTTATCATGTTGGCCTTACAAAACCATTAAAATCTGAAGATATTCAAAAGATCAGAAATGGAATACACATTGATGATAGTATTATTGAAATTGATGAAATTAGTTACATAGAAGGAGCTACAAAGCATGAAGTAGGTATTAAACTCTTTAGTAACAAAAACCGTGTTGTCAGAAATATTTTTGAGCATTTAGGTTATGAAATTGCAAAACTGGACAGGGTTGTTTTTGCCGGACTTACCAAAAAAGATCTGCCACGTGGTACATGGAGAAAGTTAACAGAACAGGAAGTTATTAATTTAACAATGATGCAGACCTAAATAGAGTTTGTTACTGTTTTATGATTGTGTTTCATCCTTAATTCCCAAATCAAAACACCAAAAACAACAAGGTACTCTAAAGCAATTAACCAGAAATTCTCCTGGTAGGATTGGTTCTCGTAGGCAGAATAGCTTAAAAACACTACTAAACTCCAAATCACAGGGAATTTATAATTAGTGAATACTGATAATATTAAAAGAGTGACAATGTACCACGGGTGTACTGTAGTAGCTATAAAATAGTAGCAGGACAATATTAATAGCATATTAATGATAATCTGTTGTAATGTTTTATTCTTTCTTACAAGTGAAAACCATACTGTCATAAGTAAAACAATTATCGGGCTCATAATCCCGTAAACATCAATAATTTTTTGTCCGGTGAACGCAAAAATGCTTTCGCGGAGTACATAATAAATACTACCGTTAAATTCAAAACTCAAAAACCATAAAGCCACTGTTTGTCCGTAATTTTCCACAAATTGAAAAGAAAAAAAAGGAAAGAAAAATAAAATATTTAAACCAATTACTGTTACACAATACCCAAACCATTTTTTAAATTTTAGATGTTGATAAAAGATCGGTAAGAACAACAAAGGGATTAGTTTTATAGATACCGAAGCCGCAAAAACTATAGCGGAAAGTTTCCATTTATTTTTAGAAAGCAAATACAAACTCCATACTACAAAGAAGAGCATTACCCCTTCAAAATGAAGATTACCTGTTAATTCTATAATGATGAACGGATTTAAAATATACCAGAAGATGTTATGAACCGGAATGTTGAACTTCTCTAACAGTTTTTTGCCAAAATACAGTGTCCCAATATCTGCAAGGATAATAATAATTCGCATTATGACTACACTGCCTAAAATATGGTTATTGGCTAAACCAGAAGATAGAGCAAAAATCAGGATGTTCAAAGGTGGATAACTGGTATAATGCCCGACACTTAAACTACCCATTCCTTTATGTAAAACTTCGGCATTAACTATGTTAAAATCCGGTTGAGATATTAACTGATCGGGTGTATACAAAAAGGGATTTATGCCATTAACCAACAAACTCCCGTCCCATATAAACCGGTAGAAATCTTGTGATAAATTGGGAATAGCAAATAGGAATGCTATTCTGAAAATTAATGAAATACCAACCAGAAATTTAAAATCCCACTTGGTTATTTGAATCAGTTTACAGCATGTAAAAAAAAGTGCGCCGTAGAGCGTGATGAGTTTTATAAAGTCTTCCCGCTCCAGATCATAGGCAAATAAAATATATAAAACCAGGCTAATGATAGTCAGAAAAAGAGAAAACTTACGGTATTTTATATAATCAGGAATCAAACTTGTGCTTTAATTGATTGATAAAAAACAAAAACAAATCCACTGAAAATTAAAAAATAAAATGGAATAAAGCTTAAGTCATTAAGCTTTACGGCACTATATATGGCAAATGCGAAATATAACATAAGGAAACCTTCAATGATCATATTCCCGGAAAGTTTTTTTGCCAGGTATTTATTATTCTTCCAGGAGTGTTTTGAATTTTTTAAATTGAATTTTGGGGTGCGAATAAAATCACTTTTTACACCTAAATGGCCTTCAAGCGCCGCTACGGAATTATGTACTGAAAAACCCATTGCAACCGCTAAAAAAGTAAAAAACAGCCGGGTATAAGCTACCTGATTTCTTAAGCCACCACCGTGTGTTTTTTTATAAGCATACCAATAGCAGATAAGGAATATAACCGTACTTATAATAAAGAAACCAGTTACTGTAAAGTAATTACTCAATTGTGGAATATAGTTTTTAATATACAGAACCGGAACGCTCAAAATAGCAACTATGAGTACGTTAATAAACAGCGTGCTGTTAAGTAAATGAATAATACCGTGAAGCCTGGTTTTAAATGAAATATTGGGTTTAGTAATAACTTCTCGGTAAAACTTTCTAAAATTTTCCGCCCCACCTTTGTTCCACCTGAATTGTTGGGATCGGGCTGCGCTTATAACTGCAGGCACTTCGGCAGGTGTTTCAATATCTACCAGGTACTTAAAAATCCATCCTTTTAATTGAGCCCTGTAACTAAGGTCTAAGTCTTCAGTAAGGGTGCCGCCATCCCAATTTCCTGCATCCAATATGGTTTTTTTTCGCCATATTCCCGCCGTTCCGTTAAAATTTATGAAGTGTCCCTGGCTATTGCGTCCTACTTGCTCTATGGTAAAATGTATATCAATAGCAAAGGCTTGCATTTTTGTTAATAAGGAGTAATCACGGTTTATATGTCCCCAACGGGTTTGTACCACCCCAATTTTTTCATTTTTAAAATAAGCTAATGTTTGTAGTAACCATTTTTTTTGGGGAAGAAAGTCAGCGTCAAAAATGGCAATAAAGTCACCTTTAGCTGTTTGTAGCCCCTCTTTAAGAGCACCGGCTTTAAAACCGGTCCGGTTTTCTCTGCGTATATGTTTAATGTCTAATCCGGTTTTACGCAAATGGGCTACTTTAGAAGAAATAATGGCAACAGACTCATCCGTTGAATCGTCTAACACCTGTATCTCAAGTTTTGCTTTTGGATATTTTATTTGAGCGATATTTTCCAGAAGCCTTTCAATAACATAAAGTTCATTATAAACAGGAAGTTGAATGGTGACAAAAGGAATCTTATTTTGGTCAGAAATATCTAGTTCAGGAAGTATTTCTTTATTTTTTTCGCTTTTAAGATAATGTATGAGTAGGTTGAGTTGTGCAAGGCTGTAGAATAGGATCAGGAGAAGTGCAATAGTATAAAATATTAATATAATGACGGCGAGGTAGTACATCTTTACATTTTATTTAAAACTGTATTTTAGAATCCACCCTATAATTTTTACTCCCGCCATAATGGTTCCCTTTATGGTCCCTGAAATTTTAGAAGTACCAATCCGCTTTTTATAATGAACAGGTACTTCACAATAAGATAATTTATATTTTAAAGCTTTCAGCTGCATTTCAACTGTCCAGCCATAAGTTTTATCTTCCATTTGTAAAGCTAACAGTTTTTCATATTTAATAGCCCGGAAAGGGCCTAAATCGGTGAAGTTGGCATTAAATAAAAGTTTCATCAATGAAGTTGCCAGCCAATTTCCAAAAAGCTGTTGTGGGGTCATTGAGCCATTCTCTCTTAGCTCTTTGGCACGGGCGCCAATAACCAAATCCATTTTTTGTTCCAAAACAGGCTTAATAATGTTGATGAGTTCCTGCGGGTGATCGGAATAGTCACCATCCAAAAAGACAACTATATTTGGTTTTATTGGTTGAGAGGTAATGTATTGTAATCCTTTTAAACAGGCATATCCGTATCCTTTTTTTTCTTCAGAAAGCACAGTTGCACCGGCTTTTTTTGCAACTTCGGCAGTAGTATCGGTAGAATTGTTGTTTACTACAATAATTTCATCAACAATATCCGGAATTTCTTCTATAACCTTTGCAATGGAACTCTCTTCATTAAAAGCTGGGATAATGACTTTGATTATTGCTGTCATTTAATGTGCATAATACATTTGAAAATAATATTCCGGATTTAAGTTTTACTTGTTTAAATCCTGCTGTCTGTATTCTTCCTGTTGGGCTGGTACAACATATTTGTCAAAATACCAAGATGACCATTTTTCGAGGCTTAAAAAGAGTCCGATACCAATGACAAAAATCAGAACGGTTACAAGTATAAGGTTTTTCTTTTTTCTTTTAGGATCTATGGAACATTGATTTTGTTTTTTTCTGTAAAGATAAACTCCAAATATACCAACCCCCAGAGCTAACCCTCTTAATACCCATGAGCCGATGCCTGTAGAGCCATCTTCTGCATAAAAAAAGTCGGCAAATGAAACCGCATAAATGCCGCCCATTATGCCAAACATAAAAAGTACGGCCGGGGCAACACAGCATATTATTCCTGCAATACCTGCAGAAGCAGCGTATTTTAATCCCCATTTTACCAGGTTAGGTTCCTTCTGGTTTTTGGTATCCTGATCCATATACTAGTGTGTTTTTAACTTGGTCGTCAAATAAAAAAATCCTTTCATGCTTTAAAGTTTAAAGAATAAAAGGATTATATAAAACATTCAATGACACTGTTAATGTCAGGTGAGACTGTTAATAGAGTTTATTTCAGAATCCCATCCACAATGCCGTATTCTACTGATTCTTCAGCGTCCATCCAGAAATCACGGTCAAAGTCTTTCATTACTTTTTCAAAAGGCTGGCCACAATTTTCGCTTAGTATTTTGGCGCCTAATTCCCTTGTTTTTATAATTTCCCTGGCCTGTATCTCTATATTTGAAGCTTGTCCGCGGGCACCACCACTTGGTTGATGTATCATTACTCTTGCATACGGATATACGAAACGTCTTCCTTTTTCACCTGCAGAAAGTAAAATGGACCCCATTGAAGCAGCAAATCCGGTACAAATAGTAGAAATCGGACTTTTTACAGCCTTCATGGTGTCGTGTATAGTAAATCCGGAAGTAACATAACCTCCCGGGCTATTGATTATTAACTGAATCTCTTTATGATTTAACGAATCTAAATACATAAGTCTTTCGACTACGTGTTTTGCTGAATTGTCATCTACCTGTCCCCATAAAAAAATCTTACGCTCTTCTAACAAAGCAGCATCTATTGTATCCTGAATTTTTTTACTTGCCATTATTTAAATTTTTATTTATTCAAAGATAGGTATTTTTAGAATTTCTCTTAGTCTTTAATGAATTGATAAATGTTAATGTGTTGTTTGAATAAGTTAAACAACTAATAAATTTATGAGACGATATTTTTAAAATAATAAGATGATAATTTTTCTGGTGATGCCCCCAACCATTTTTTCAGGTGAATGACGGTAAAGTGATACTGCAGTTTCCAAGTTCCGTTTATGTTGTAACGTCTTGAGGATGTTGTAATGGTTTCAGGTATTACTTTAAACGGTACAGTATCATAAATTCTATTGATCAGCTCACAATCCTCATAGATATCGAAATTTTCATTATAGCCTTTCAGTTTTTTAAAAACATATTTTAATACATAAAGTGACTGATCTCCACCGCGACAAGCCTTATAATTAAAACGTGTAAACCATTGTGAAAATTTAAGTAGAGGATGGCTGCTGTCAAATTTCATTCTGAAACATCCGGCTAAAAAGTCTTTTTTAGCTTCACTGATAATTAGTAGATCATAATTTTTAGGCGGATAAGAATCGGCATGCAGAAAATATAAAATTTCTCCTTTTGCTTTTTCGGCCCCGGCATTCATTTGTTTAGCACGTCCTTTAGGTGAATTGATAAGGTTGAGGTGGGACAGGTTTTGTGCTTGAATAAAATTGTTTACAATTTCCTGTGAACCATCCGTACTTCCGCCATCTACAATTAAAATTTCCTGAATGTTTTTTGGGTTTGAATTATCAATGAGGTGAGATAATAAATTCCCGATATTTTCGGATTCATTAAAAATGGGTATGATAATAGAAATTTTCAATCTACTGTCCGTTTAAATTCCAATTGTACTTCAGGTAATTTATTTTACTGTCCGGTTTAGCTTTTACAAGCGAGTATTGATTAATAAATTCAATTATACTGTTGTCTTTTTGTCCAAAATCTTCTTTAAACCACTGAAAAATTTTAGAAAGTTGAAGCCGGTTCCCGGAAATTACATTTTTTGCGGGATTATTGATAAAACGTGAGGTAACTTTATTTAGTTGTGAATTTATTTCTTTGGGAGTAAAGGCTTCATTCAATAATTGCGGACAAGAAACCGAAGCACAATTAATGGCAAAATGAATACGGGGCTCATTCAATTTACGTAAAATTTCATGTTCAATGTAATTTAAGGAAATTAGTTCTCCATTTATGGGAATGAATTTTTTATCCCAGGGAGCTTTTATGTCTTTAATGCTTTTGAGCGGATAATTGTCCACTATCAGTTTAACAGTAAAAGCATTGTAAGCATTAATCCAATAGGCAAGTTTTTCTTCTTTGATCCAGGATTTTAAAGGAGGTGTATTTATAAATTGGTTCAGGTATTCTTTTAATTTACTTTCATCTTCCTTTATGGATATATAATCTACATTTCCTGTTTGATCTACATGTTGCTTTAAAAAAGCATCCCATTTGGAATGGTCAAAGTCCTGGGCATGTATACCAGTGAAAAGGAAAAGAAAAAAAAGTATAGATATTTTCATATTGGCTTTATATTTTACCAGACCTGTCAGGTTTTGGAAACCTGACAGGTCTTTGATAGTTTATTCTAATAAGTATTTATGCATATCTTGAATTATATCTTTTCTTTGACGATGTACAAACTTGAAGTTTTCCATGTCTTCGAACCAACTAATTATTTCCTCTTTTTTTAAATTTGATTTAGATTGAGACAATATGGAATTATAAGATGAAAATTTATATTTCTTAAAATCCTGTATTAAATTATGATTTTCAGGATTGTGATGTATATAAAGAACAAGTGATCTTAAATATTCTTCCTTAGTAATTCGAATTCTTTTAAATGGTCTTTGGAATAAACTGCCAACCCGTTCATACCTTTTATTAAACGCCTTTGTATATGCATTAAATAAATTTGAAAAAGATTGAGATGGATTTACTGTGCCTTCCTTTATACTTATTAATAAATGGAAATGATTATCTAATAAACAATAGCAATAAATATCAGCTATTGGTACAATATATTTGTTTAATAACTTTAGGAAATAAAGATAATTTTCTTCTTCAAGGAATATTTTTTGCTTGTTATTTCCTCTATTAAAAATATGATAAAAGAACCCTTCTTCTAATATTTCCATTTTAAACTGAATTATATTAAGAGACCACGGAGGATCATTTATTTAAAATTTCTACCTGCATTTCTCGGTATTAAAAACTGTTATTTTTATTTGGACCAGACCTGTCAGGTTTTTAAAACCTGACAGGTCTGTAAACTTTTTGAAGGAGGTGACTATATTTCTATGATTAATAATCAACAAGAGGCTGATGTTTATTTAAAATCCACTCACCATTTTCTTTTTTAAAAATATAAGCTGATTGTCCTCCTCCTTTTTCGAAGAAAATAGCATTCATAATAACTACTTTCTCATTGTTGATAAAAATAGGGTTTGATAGTAAGTAAGATACTGTGTTTTCTTTACCATTATTCACATACAATCTTTCTGCTATGTTCCTCATCTTATCTCTCATATCATCACTGATCATCAAGTCTTTTTTCTGATCAATAAATTTCATTTTTAAAATTTCACATTCGGTATCATTTAAAAACTTACTCCTGGAGCCACACATATCATCCAATTGTGTTCTCCATTTCGCATAAGATTTAAAGGTAACTTTGTTATTAACAAACAATTTTTCAGGAATTTCGTTTAAAATCAATTCATAGAAGATATCTGTCTCATTTTGACATGTTGCGATAGTACTATTACTAATTAAAAAAGATAAACAAATTAAGATGAAGTTTTTCATAATTATTAAACAAAATTTAGATCAATAATCAACTAACCCCTGAGTTTTTTCCAGTATCCAGTTTTTATTTTCTTTTTTAAAAATAAAAACGATTTCCTTGCCACCTCTCATGAATTTTGAGGTGTTAAAGTATTTATAACGATTGCTCACAAAAACAAATACCTTATCATTATTTAAAAATATTGGCTTAGAGAAAAGAAAAACATTCCAATTTTTTTCTGAATTGCCTTTATTTGATTTTTCTGTAATTTCAGTTAACTTCTCTTGTAAAGATTTACTAATTTCTGGCGTATGCTCATAATCTTTAAATTGATCCTTAATAATTTCACACTCATCTTTAATAATAAAGTTGTTGTTTTCCTTTATTTGAGCACAAAACCCTTCCTGAAACCACTCGGGTAAAGGAAATTTATAGTCAAAACTAAAGGTAATGTATCTTTCCTTTATTAATTCAGGTGTTATTTGATCAAGAATCAACTTATAAAACACATCTCCATCATATACCGTAGCTTTACCGATAGGTTTATTTTCTGGGCACATTTTAAAAAGCAGTAAACTTATTAATACTATTAGATTTTTCATTGTCGGAAATTTTCAAAAATTATTTCATAATTTTCCATTTTAACTCTTTGACCATAGGCATTCTCTTCAAATAGGTATCCTTCCTCATATGGCCCGTTAGGCTACTCATCCCAAAAAAATAACAATGAAAATTAATATACCGCTAATCCTTGCTCATGATCTAAAATCCATTCATCATTAACTTTTTTAAAGAAAAAAATACGCTCACCACCACCTTTCTCCAAAAAGTATTTATTTAAAATCGCGACTTTATTATCATTTAAATATATTGGTTTTGAAAAAGTATAATGAAAACGATCTTTTTTAGAAATGCTTGGATTAGAATTATTTGTAACTGTTTCGAATTTCTCTTTTAATGATTTATCAATGACTAATGAGCCATTCTTTTCTAATTCTTTGATAATAATATTACATTCCGTTTTACTTATTACTTTCTCATGTTTGATTTTTTCACAAAAATCTTTATTTATTACTTCTGAAAATGAATGTGTAAGATCTATATTAAACGAAATATGTTTTTCAGCAAGCATTTTGGGTGTGATTTCGTCTAAAATTAAGTAATAAAACACGTCTTCTACTACTTCTTTTTGTTTGCTTTTTACATCACACCCCGAACCAAGTGATAAACCTATTGTAAATAAGGTAAATAATAAAATTAGATTTTTCATTCTTTTAAATTTTTAAATATTATTTCATAATTATCAAACAAAACTTTTTGACCATATAAACTAGCGGGGGTTTATGCTGTTCACTTTTAGAGAGACCTGTCAGGTTTCAAAAACCTGACAGGTCTGTAAACTACTTAACCATCTGCTCTTCGAAACCTACCGAAGATAGGTAAATGCCCTGACTTCGAATTTTAATGTAAAAACTCCGCGAAGTGAGGAGACCTACCTATGGTAGGCAAGCTTTGCGGAGCAGGGGGAATACCATTTTTTTTAACCTTAACATATTCAACATCATATTTTTACATTAGTAATGTACATTGGGGTTATTTCATACAAATCTTCTTTAATTCTTTCAATAAAATAAAACTCGTATTTTTCTTTTTGTTTTTTAAATTTTTGAATAAACTCCAATCTGTTTAGTACATGCAGGTCCTTGTACATTTTTTCATTTACACAATATGCCTCTTCCTCGTATTTTGACACCAACAAATATGGATGTATATCATCTTCTGTAATAGACATATCCAATACCCCTGTACTATCTTTGACTGGAAATTTGTTTCTTTGATAATAGTGATATTGTTCTAATTTTTCTTTATTGAGGAAAATTCGACAAAAAGAATCTTCACAAATAATCAATTCTTCATTTTTATCCAACAGCAAATAGGCTTTCTTATTATGCTCCTGAGAGAAAACTAATATGCTAAAAAGTAAAAAGAATATGCTATATAGTATTTTCATGACTAATAACAATTTTATTGGCCAATGAATTTATAATTACACATGATATCCCTACAACTCATTAATTTACATCTGTACATATATATACATAGGAGTAATTTTATAACAATCATTATTTATTTTTTCGATGAAAAATAAATCGTATTCATTCTTCCTTAATTGAGCAAAATTTGAGATAAATTCTTCCCTGTTCAGAACTTTTAATTTTCTGTATTCATCTTCATTAATATAATAAATATCTTCAGAACGAAATTTTGACACTTGAAGGTAGGGTTCAACTTTTCCCATTTTACTTAAATCAAGCTCTTCTGTAATACTATCTTTTACCGGAAACTTATTGTTTTTGTAATAATTATATTCTTCTAAGTCTTTCTTATTATTAAAAATAAAATAATCGTAACCATCATAAATAATCAATTCTTCGTTTTTGTCAAGTAGCAAATAAGCTTTTTTATCTTGAGAGTAACCTAATACGCTAAAAAACAAAAAAATTATGCTATATAGTATTTTCATATCTAATTACAATTTTTATTTCCTGTATTCCTGTAACTTATCCAAAAACTTTTTAACCTTTCTGTTTCCTGCGTTCCTTTGTCTCTGAATATTTATCCTAATGAACTTCTTCCAACCAAATAACTTTGTATCGAGAAACTTTCTTGCAAGACCTTTCGTAAATATATATATCTTTGTAAGTCCTATTTTTAGTTAATATCTCGACTCTTCCTTCTTTTTTTCCTTTATCAATCAACCGCTGTTTTTCTTCCTCAGCTTGCACTAAAAATGTAGACATATCCATAAATTTTAGATTTTCAATTTCTTCCTTTTTTAAATATTCAATAGGGTTTTCCTTTGGAGAATATAAGAAGTGTTGATTTTTTATATAAAAATAAATTGTGCCATTTTCATTCACAATTTTTTTGCTCTTATCCCCATCATGTTTAAGAGAGAATAAAAGATGAGCTTGTTCAGTTATCTGTGCACTACATAAACTATATGTAAAAATTAAAAAAACAATCTTAATTATATTTTTCATAATTCACAATTTTTTTCAGCGTTAGACTTATGATCACTTATGGCATTAATAATCGTGGACTTTACTGTTCTAGATAGAGTATCCCACGCAACTGTACCTTGTAAACCCGCCCATGCTAGTGCTTCAGCTTGTGTGTCACCAATAGTATATCCTTTGTTATCTGCATAGCCCGCTCTTCGAAACCTACCTTTGGTAGGTAAATGCCCTGACTTAATGTGAAAATTCCGCAAAGTGAGGACACTTTGCGGAGCAGGATTTTTTTACTCTATATAATATTTCCAAATTACTTCGTATATCATAATTTTATTATCTTTTTTAGATACTATGCATATTTTAGGAAGTTCTTTAGAGAATTCATACCCATACGGATATTTTTCTTTTATTTTTTTTATATAGTTTTCCATTTCATTCACAGATAAAAGTTTTGATTTATCTACTTTTTGTTCACAGGAAACCAGTTCTTGGTGCATTTTAGAAGCATCATGAAAAAACAGATAATCTTTTATAAAGAAAGTAATATCTCCATTACTATTGACACTTTTTGAATAGACTTTTTCTTTTACTATATTGCCACTACCATCTTCTTTGGAAAAGGATTCGTTGGAACTTTCCTTAAACTGAAGATAAAGCGGATCCATTTGTCCAAATGATATCTGAAAAAAGGTAACCATGAAGAGTAAAGCTATAATAGTTGAATTTCTAATAGTTATTGACATGATTGATTTTGGTATTGGTTTATATAATTGTTTATTACATTTTTAATTCTTGTTTTCTCGGAGAAAGATAGTGATGACCAAGTAGGATCATTACTGTAAATTAAACCTTCCCAAGCTAAGTCCTCATATAATTGATCTGCATTTGAACTATTATCAAATTCTTTCAAGCCTTCTACTATGACCTCTCTATAATGCGCTGCAATTTGTTGATGTTGAAAATCATTTACTCCAAATCTAGCATAATAATCCAAAATACCAGGGTAGTCACCATTTTGAAGCATATTACTGAGGTTGCTTACATTTATACTTCCATTATTATTCGATAGTGATAAAAGTTTTCTGAAAATTTCAGCATGTATAACTTCATGTATAATTGTTTTTGCTACTAATAAATTTGGTCTTTTTTGATAACTTGCATCCTTAGAAGAATTTCCATTAATTGTAATATCAATCACATAATTTGAAGGTGGAGTTGCATAAGCCTTTCTTGTATTGGAAGTCATAGAAGGATCATTTATAAATCTTAGGTGGCTTACTGGAAAATCTCCATCAAATTTCTGTATCATTTCCTTAAAACCTGTGCTCGAATTTAGTAATTTTTCGTAAATACATTCAGCTTTTGTGCCTTTAAAACTCTCATCTTTAATAATTTGTTCATCCCAATCCACTTCACCGTCCTCCCTCA
>CALGUD010000077.1 GCA_937901915.1 uncultured Flavobacteriaceae bacterium | reverse complement strand
TGAATGCTTTTTTTTAATATGTATCCTAAAAACGGCTTACTCCTGAAACTGCCTATAAAATTGTATAAAAATGCTTTAAATTTAAGATTCATGCTGATTAATATTAATTTAAAAATTATTGATTGAATTTTGCTTTCTTACTGCCTTCATACATTACATATTTCACCAATTTAGCTTCCAACTTACCATTATATATTTTTATTTTTCTTGAGGGCCGTAATCCAACATGCTTTAGTGCATCCATATTAGCAGTAATGAACCAGGCATCCGTACCCGGATAACTCTGTTTCAAAGTATCACCAATTTGTTTATAGAAACTTTCCATTTCAATATTTAGTCGTTCACCGTAGGGAGGATTAAAAACCATGTGTAATTTACCCTCGGTGAGCTTCTCGGTATTAAAAAAGTCTTTATCTTCAATAGTTATGTAATCGCCTAAATTTGCATTTTTCACATTCTCCTTAGCTTTCCAGACGGCAGAAGGAGCTTTGTCATATCCATATATTTTATAATGAAACTCCCTGGTTTTACTAAGACAGCTTTCAATTATTTTTTCAAAAAGGTCTTCATCAAAATCATTCCACTTTTCAAAAGAAAACTCTTTTCTGTTAATATTTGCAGGAATATTACATGCAATCATAGCAGCTTCAACAGGAATAGTCCCGCTACCACACATTGGATCTAAAAAATCACTCTGACCATCCCATCCACTAAGTAATAACATTCCTGCAGCCAACACTTCATTTATAGGTGCAATATTAGTAGCTGTTCTGTAGCCCCTGTGATGAAGGGATTGTCCTGAACTATCTAAGGAAACTGTGCATTCATCACGCTGAATGTGAAGATTTATTCTCAAATCAGGATGTTTTAAATCAACATCAGGTCGCTTACCTTCTTCATCTCTAAACTTATCTGCAATAGCATCTTTTGTTTTTAAAGCCATGAATAGAGAATGGTTATACTGATCGGAATTCACAGTGGCATCTATAGCAAATGTATTGTTATAAGTCATGTACTGTGCCCAATCCATTTTATAAATATGGTCATACAAGTCCGCTTCATTCCTTATTCTAAAACTTTTAACAGGTTTCAAAATCTTAATAGCTGTTCGAAGTGAAAGATTTGCTTTGTACATAAAACCTTTATCACCTTCAAAAGAAACGCTTCTAACCCCTGTTTCTACATTTATAGCTCCAAGATTTCTTAATTCTGTAGCTAATATCTCTTCAAAACCGTACATGGTTTTAGCAAGCATTTTGAAATTATTTTCCATTTATCACGTCTATTAAAAGACAAAAATACATTAAATTAGTTGCGTAAATAATTTTTATAAAAAAAGAAAGAAATATAACTATTTAGGGTTATAAATAATTAAAGAATGAACTACCTTTTACCAATCCTGGCTGTAATCCTTGGTTATATTTTTGTTGTAATATTAAAGCCACAGAGAAAGACAAATCTAAAATTGTTATTAGCATTCAGTGGGGCTTTTCTATTGTCATTAACTGTTTTTAATTTACTTCCCGAAGTATATGAAGCACAGAATACCAGGACAATTGGAATACTTATAATGAGTGGGATCCTGCTCCAAATATTTCTTGAATTTTTCTCAAAAGGAGCAGAACACGGACATGTTCATATAAATAAGAATATAAAAGTATTTCCCTGGTTGCTATTTATAAGTTTAAGTATCCATTCTGTTCTTGAAGGCTTTCCTATACATCAACATGAAACATTGATTTATGGGATTGTAATTCATAAACTGCCTATTGCAATGCTGTTAAGCATTTATTTTATAGATTCAGATATCAGCCGATCAAAATCCCTTCTTTTTTTAATTTTATTTTCATTAATGACTCCTTTAGGAAGTTTTATTTCTGAAAACGTTAGCTTTCTAAAAGATTACTACACAGAAATTTCAGCGTTGGTAATTGGAATTTTCCTCCATATTTCTACAACGATTCTATTTGAAAGTTCAGAAGGACATAAATTTAATATCGGTAAATTATTAGTTATATTAATTGGTATCATTACTGCTTATCTCATTTAATTGTATGTTCAGTAAGGAAGAATCAAAACTACTACGACAAGAATTCTGGACTTCTTTTGGAAAATCATTTCCAAGAAAATGGACCCTGTACAATACAAAGATCAAAGATTTTTCATTTAAGTTTTATTTTGATCAAAAAAGTGCAATGGTTTCGCTGGATATTGAAGACCAGGAACTGGAAAATCGAATTAAATATTATGAAAAATTAGAATCTCTCCAGTCAATTTTGAAAGAAGAGTATTTACCTGATGTTGTTTATATGAACACTTATCATTTAGACAACGGAAAAGAAATATCAAGAATTTATGTTGAATTAAAGAATGTAAGTATTCACAATAAAAACACTTGGCAACAAACCATGGAGTTTCTTTATGAAAATATGGAAAAATTTGAGGTTTTTTGGAGAGAATATGAAGATTTTATAAAAGCCTAAATCACATCTAAAAAGATAAATAAGAAATGTGAAATACTCCCGCCAAGAACAAAAAAGTGCCATATAACATGATTATATGGTATTCTATTTATAGCATAAAATAACACTCCTAAAGTATAAAAAGCACCACCTAGCGTTAAAAAGGTTAAGCCTGTAGAGGAAATATTTGCTAGCAAATCCTGTAAATCGAATACTATCAGCCATCCCATAAGTAAATATAGTAATAGGGATAGTACTTCAAATTTTCCCGTAAAAAATATCTTTAATAGTGTTCCGATTCCGGCAATACCCCAAACAATCCAAAAAATTAACCAGCCGTTTCCTTTTTCCAAAGTAATTAGAGAAACTGGAGTATAAGTTCCTGCAATAAGAATATAAATACTAATATGGTCGGCTTTACGCCATAATTGTTTCCATTTAATATTCTGAACTGCATGGTAGATTGTAGATGATGTATATAATACAATTATGGATAATCCATATATAATTATACTTAATGTACTAAAGGAAGTTTTATCTGTATTAAAGAACAATAATAAAATCAAGCCGATCATTCCCAATATAATTCCTGCACCATGTGAAATGGCATTCCATTTCTCTTCCGTTCTAGTTTGATCCATTCATTATCTATTTTATATTACAACAAAAGATAAGTTCAATTATTATTATAAACAAAAAAATCCCGACCATTTTCATGACCGGGATTAAAGAAGGCGGTGACATACTCTCCCACCTTACGGCAGTACCATCTGCGCTGATGGGCTTAACTTCTC
>CALGUD010000076.1 GCA_937901915.1 uncultured Flavobacteriaceae bacterium | reverse complement strand
GGTTGATAACATTTTAATCCGTGAAGATATAGATACCGATGGAGATGGAATTGTTGATTCGGTTGACACGGATGATGATGGCGATGGAATACCTGATACTGAAGAATGTACAAATTTTTTAGAAGAAGGTGGATTTAATGGATTTACACAACAAATTAATGGAACACCAATAGGTAATGGAAATAATTTCCCTGTGGATATATCCCCCTGGGTCCTCGGAAGTGGGGATGATGCTAATATTATACGTGTTGATGGCGCCGGAGGGTATGATTACGGCTATGGAGGCCCATATTCAGATGCTAACCCTAATACAGGGGATGGAGAGTATCAGTACTATCTTGATATAGCTAATGGCTCTAACGATTTTTATCAATCTTTTACATTTTCAGCTTTAACTTCAGTTGTCTATTCGGGTTATTTTTCCGCAAGGGATGATAGGACCGGAACCGGAAGTATTTCTATTCACCAGGGTGTAGGTACCGCAGGAACAGTTGTGGCTACTTCTGGAGTACTTAGTATAGATTCAGGAGGTGACGCAGAAAATGCAGGGTGGACATACTTCGAAGATTCAGTATTATTACCAGCAGGTACATACTCATTCGTTATTGCTATGGATAACGACATGAATTTTGATGAAGCAGCAATAACACGTTGTCCGGATACCGATGGAGATGGTATATTTGATGATAAAGATTTAGATTCGGATAATGATGGTTGTCTTGACTCAGATGAATATCCATTTAACTCTTCACATGTTACTGACCCGTCAATACACACAGCATGTAATCCTGATGCCCGGGATGATAATTTTACAATTTGTGAAGAAACGGCTACTGAACTTCCGGTTTTTGCAGATAACGGAAACGGATCGGATGATTTTAGAGCTGATGGACCCAGGACTACCGGGGCTCACCTCGAAATTACAACACCCCCGGCAAATGGCGTTGCAAGCATAGACGATAGAGGAACTACAGATCCACTTGATGATGTTATTATTTATACATCAAATTCCGGAGCTACTACAGATACTTTTCAATATACAATTACGGATGACAATTTAGATCATACAGATACGGCCACCGTTTCAATTACAATTAATAGTTTACCAACGGTAACTACAGGGAGTTATGGGCCATTATGTGTAGACGGAGGAACAATATTATTAACAGGAACACCAACCAATAGTAATGGAGTATGGAGTGGAACAGGCATTACTGATAATGGAGATGGAACGGCAGATTTTGATCTGGTAACAGCAGGTGCCGCAACACATTCCGTAACCTATACCTATACTGATGGTAACTCATGTATGTCTGCCTCATCAACCGATATCACAGTAACTGCTTTGCCGGGAGCACCGGTTAGTAGCGGTAATGAGACATATTGTTTAGGAAGCACAATCCCTGCTATAACCGCAAGTGTTGGTGCCGGTGAAACCATTGACTGGTATGATACTGCATCCGGAGGAACTCCCTTATTAAGTGGAAATACAAGTTTTACACCTGCAGATGCAGGTAGTTATTTTGCAGAAACACGAAATACATCAGCAGGTTGTTTAAGTACAACACGGACAGAAATTACATTAACAAGTAATATATGTACGATTATAACAAACAGGCAGATAACTGTCAGGACCAGTCCAGTGCCGGTTAATGACGACGATGATGACGATGATGACGATGACGATGACGATGACGACGATGATGATTAATAAAAAGAAACAAAAAACTAATATAACTATAATGAGTGCCCTTAAATTAAAACCAACAATTAATCTAGTGGATTGCCCAAATGTGATGCCACTTAAAAAATTCACAGCAATGGAACATATAAATAAAATGAAAAGAGTTGTACTAATCTTAGCCTTTATGGTTTCAGGGTTTGCATGGTCGCAAACTACTGTAACCCTGCAAGACCAGTGTAATTGTGAAGTGCTGAGTGGTACTTCGGTTTCTGCCCCGGGTGTAGCTACACCTACTGGTGCAGACACGGGAGATATTTATGTAAACACCAGCACAGGTACTATCTATTTTTGGGATGGGGATTCCTGGGAGTTAACTTCAACTGATACCAACACTACAAATGCCAGTTTCTATGTGAATGGAACTGATTTGGTAATGGAAGACTCTGCTGGAGACGTGGTAACCGTTGCATTAGCAGATATTGCGGCTCAGGTAAATACAGATGATCAGGATGCTTCAGAAGTAATTTTTGATGATACTGCCTCAGGTTTAGGAACTACGGATGTACAAGCAGCCTTAGATGCTTTGGCTTTAAGCAATGCAGCAGATGGAGATACAGATGTTTCCAATGAAATACAAACACTTACATCTACAGATGGATCAGTAACCTTGACACAAACAGGTAATGATTATGATTTATCTGTAGCAGCAGAAACTCTGACAACGTTAACGGATAATGGTGATGGAACATTCACATACACCAATGAAGACGGCACTGCAACTACATTTGATTCCCGTTTAGCTACTGTAACTGACAATGCGGACGGTACTTTTGATATTACAGATGACTCAGGTACTACCATAACTATCGACACAAACAATACGGTAACTACCTTAACAGATAATGCTGACGGTAGCTTTACCTACACCTCGGAAGATGGGACAGTTACTACATTTACAGAAACTACTTCTACTTTGGTAGACAACACAGACGGGACCTTCACATACACTGATGAAGACGGTACTGCAACTACATTTGATGGAACTGATGATCAGAATGCCTCAGAAGTAAGTTTTGACAATACCGTATCAGGAGTTTTGTCTGCTACAAACGTACAGGATGCCATAGACGAAGCCATAGCCGATGGAGCTGCAGCTGTTCAGGCTAATACAACTCTAATTAATAATCACATAACAGCAGATGAAGATACAAATGCCACCAATGAATTGGTGGATTTAGATCTTACCGCTAATATTTTGACTCTGAGCAATCCAGCTACAGCAGGTAACCAGGTAGATTTAAGTGGATATTTAGATAATACAGATGACCAGGATGCCTCAGAAGTTGCATTTACACCTACAGGAAATACAACCAGTACAGACGTTCAGGCAGCTATTGAAGAATTGCAGGTAGATATTGATGGATTTGCAGCAGTAGCCGGACAAACCAATACGGCTTCTAACCAGGGAGCAGGTGGAGTAGGTGTGTTTCTACAAAAAACAGGAGCAGATTTAGAATTTAAAAATATCAATGCAGGTTCAAACTTAATAACTGTTGTTAATGATGCTGCAAATAATGAGATAGATATTGATATAAATGAAGCCAATCTTACAATTACTGAAAGTCAGATTTCAGATTTAAACCATACTGTTAACACGGATGCCCAGACCATCGCTTTAGACGGCGCTACCAACATCCTGGCTTTAGGCAACGGCACAGGGGCAGACACCACTGTGGATTTGAGTGGTTATTTAGATAACACAGATGCCCAGACTTTAAGTATTACTGGAGACCAGTTAAGCATTGCCAACGGGAATGCTGTAACCATACCAACAGCTGACGGAACAGAAACTTCTGTAACAGCAGGTGCCAATGTAACAGTGACCGGGGATGGGTCCAGTGCTACACCTTATGTGATAGCAAGTACCGATACCGATGACCAAACTGCTGCTGAAGTAAGTTATAGTAATACCACTTCAGGCTTAACAGCCACCGATACCCAGGCCGCTATTGACGAGGTAGCAGCCGGAAGCACAGACGATCAGAATTTAACACTCTTAGGTAATACCTTAAGTATAGAAGATGGAAACGATGTGGATTTGAGTTCATATTTAGATAACACAGACGATCAGGATGCATCCGAAGTAAATATAGTAACTGCTGTAGATGTAAATGGCGACAGTACCAATGAAACCACTGTGGAAGAAGCCATCCAGGCTATGGCACCGATTGTTTCAAAGGCAGCAAGGATATTTTATCCACCTTCAATAGCTATTGACGCTTCTGCAACAGGAACAGGGTTTACAATAGATTTATATGCTCAATATATAGCTCAGTTTGGCTCACCAACCGTAGCTAGTGCAGGGGCTCCTGCTGCTGTGCCAACGTACGCCAGAGGTGAATTGTATTACTATGTAACATATGCCGATCCGGATGTTTTTGGAAATGGGACCAATGTTACCGGTATGTCTATCGATGCAAATGGTATTCTTACCTATAATATCAATGCCTCACCGGCAGATTATAACTCATTGATTAATGTAGTATTTGTAGTGCAGTAAGATAATGATAAACTAAAAATTGAAGGATTTTGAAAGCCCCTATAACATATAAATATCATATACTAACCCTGGTAGTGTTTCTATTGGGAATACTGGAAGCAAATGCACAGTTTACTTTGCAGGCACCCAACAGTACCGATGAAACTAACTACAGATGGTTTGAAGCATCGGATACAAATACTGTTTTGGGAACAGATTCATCTTATGATGTTTATATTCCGGGTGTGTACTATGCAGTTTATGATGGTACCCTTTGTGGTCGTAATGCAACAACTTATTTTATTGTAACGTATTGTGATGCTCCGCATAACGAGGTAACTCTGAATATTGCAGATAATATCAATGCCGGAGCCACCATAAGTTGGTCACCTGCTTTACCGGGCGATCAGTTAAGCCCTGTGGTAACGGCCACCGAAGCAATGGAAATCTATACAGCTACCGTTACCAAAGCTGGTAATGATAAAGCATTGCCTTCTTTTACAGTAGTTTGCCTCTATGAAATGTTCGATTTAATAGATGATGACGTAGTTACCAACCAGGATACACCTTTAAATATTGATATGCTGGCAAATGACATCGCTATTCCTATGGTAGGCACACTTACTCTTACTTCACCAGTAAATGGTGTTGCAGTCATAAACAATAACGGTACCCCTGTAAACCCAAGTGATGATTTTATAGAATACACCCCCAATCCCGGGTTTAGCGGTACGGATACCTTTACCTATACATTAACACTCATTAATTCAGATAATACCACAATGGATGATACAGCTACAATCACCGTAACCGTTAACCCGGATATGGATATGGTAAATGCTGTTGATGACGATGTTGTTATTGATACCTCCATCGCACTTACAAGTATTAATGTGGTGGATAATAACGACTTTTATGATGCAGGGCCCGCTGTTTTGGGGGTAAATGTCTCCATAACAAATATTACAGATGGTGACACAACTGATGATGTAACGCTGGATCCTCTTACCGGGGAAGTAAACATAACAGAAAATACACCTCCGGGTAATTATACTATAGGTTATACCATTTGCAGTATTGCGGATCCCTCAATTTGTGATTCGGCAACCATTAACATAACAGTAACCCTTACTGCATTGGTATTTGCCAATGACGATGTAAACGCTGCACCGGTTGATGGTGATGCCGGAGCGGATAACATATTAAATGTATTGGATAATGATACCTATAACGATCAACCGGTTATTTCAGATGATGTAATAATTACGCTGATGCCGGGGAATGATGAAGGTTTTATCCTTTTAGATACCACCAATGGTTTTGTAGATGTGGCCCCTTCCACCCCTCCGGGAACCTATACAATCATGTATGAACTATGCTTAACGGCCGATACTGCCAATTGCGATACAGCAGTTGTGACCATTACAGTCAACGAACCCGTAGTTGAAGACCTCATTGTTTATCAGCTCATTACCCCTAATGGAGATGGTAACAACGACGTATTAATTATTGAAGGAATCCAGAATTTCCCCCGGAACTCTGTGAAAATATTTAACAGATGGGGTGTTGCAGTATTTGAAACCGAAGGCTACGATTCAGTATCGAATAATTTTGATGGAATATCAAAAGGAAGGGCTACTGTAAAGCAAGGTGAGATGCTTCCGGCAGGCACGTATTATTATGTTATTGAATATGTAAATAATAATAACAGGTCTGTACAAAAGGCAGGACATATTTATATAAACAGATAAATCATTATAAATTCCGGATAGGCTCGGAATTTAGGCTTGAATAATGAACCAATGAAAAGAATTATAATAGTACTCATGTTAACCATGGGCTGCTCTTTAATGCATGCCCAGCAAGACGCTCAGTATACACAATATATGTATAATACAATGAGTGTAAACCCGGCCTATGCAGGTTCCAGGGGTGCTTTAAGCATTGCTGCGCTTCACAGGTCACAATGGGTAGGTTTGGATGGTGCCCCCACCACACAAACGTTTAACGTACACTCACCTATAGGAAAAAGTGTGGGTATGGGATTATCAATAGTAAATGATGAAATAGGCGAAGGCGTAAATCAGGAGACTAATTTTGATGTCCTCTTTTCGTACACAATCCCGACATCTGAGACCGGTAAGCTCTCCTTTGGTATCAAAGGTGGCGGACATCTTTTAAACATCGATTTTACAGTCTTAAATCAGTATGTGCAGGAATTGGATGGTACAAATAATATCGATAATAAATTCTCCCCCAATATAGGAGCAGGTGTTTACTATCATACCAATAAATTTTATCTCGGACTGTCTGTTCCTAATTTCCTGGAGACAGAGCATTTTGAGCCTTCCTCAAACTCTAATGAATCATCTTCATATTTAGCTTCAGAAAGAATGAACTTTTATATGATCACAGGGTATGTGTTTGATCTCAGTGATACGTGGAAGCTAAAACCCGCCGTATTGGCCAAATGGGTAGAAGGTGCACCTTTACAGGTAGATATGTCCGCCAGTTTTTGGTTTAATCAGAAATTATCATTGGGTGCAGCGTATAGATGGGATGCAGCTTGGAGTATTTTAACAGGATATCAGATAACCGATTCCTTTATGGTTGGTTTGGCTTATGATAAAGAAACTACCGATCTCGGAAATACAACTTTTAATGATGGTTCATTTGAAGTTTTTCTCCGGTTCGAACTCTTTAAAAATTTAGATAAGATCATATCCCCCCGATTTTTTTAAAATTTATGATATGAAAAACACGATCTCAGTAATTTCATTTTTAACAATATTTATATTTCATTTTTCTGCTCTTTCACAAGAAAAACAACTCGAAAAAGCAGAAGAAAATTACGAAGTATATGCTTTTGCCAAAGCCATAGATATATATGAAAAAGTAGCCGAAAAGGGTTATGGTTCGGCAGACCTGTATAAAAAACTGGGAAATTCCTATTATTTTAATGCCGATCTAAAAAATGCCGGCAAATGGTATGAAAAGTTGTTTGAAACTAATGAAGATATTGAACCCGAGTTTTATTTCAGGTATTCTCATGCTTTAAAGGCCATAGGCGATTACAAAAAAGCCGATAAAATGATGGACGGGTTTGAAAAACTCTCAGCTGACGGAAGAGGGGCGTTATACAACAAAACCAGTAACTATTTAGATCTTATAAAATTACAATCCGGCAGGTATGAAATCAAAAATCTGGCGTTTAATTCACCCTATTCAGATTTTGCACCGTCATTTTACAAAGCAAAATTGATTTTTTCTTCGGCCAGGGATACCGGCGTGTATGCAAAAAGAAAACATGGATGGGACAATGAGTACTTTCTTGATTTGTACACCGGTAAAATAGGAATTAATGGGCGGATTACAGAAGTAGAAAGTTTCTCTAGCGAACTGAACACAAAACTTCACGAATCCACCTCTGCTTTTACTAAAAATGGTACTACGGTTTATTTTACAAGAAATAATTATGAGAATGGTAGCAGGGGTAAAGACGAGCAAGGCATCACAAAACTAAAGATATTTAAAGCAATTCTCAATGCAAATGGTAAATGGAGTGACATTGTTGAACTTCCCTTTAACAGCAATCAGTATTCGGTAGCCCACCCGGCTTTAAATGCAGAAGAAACTAAACTTTATTTCGCTTCCGACATGCCCGGGACCAAAGGTATGTCAGACATATTTGTAGTAGATATAAATTCAGACGGCACTTATGGTGAGCCTGTAAATATGGGCGATAAAGTAAATACGGAAGGACGGGAGACTTTTCCTTTCATAAGTTTAAACAATGACCTTTATTTTGCTTCCGATGGCAGGCCGGGGTTGGGCGGACTCGATATTTACGTAACAAAACTCGATGAAAATGGTTCCGTTGGTAATATTTACAATGTGGGAGAACCTGTAAACAGTAGTGATGACGACTTTACCTTTATTATTGATGATAACACAGGGATGGGTTATTTTGCATCCAACAGGGCAGGAGGAATGGGAAATGATGACATCTATTATATTGAACAAATAGCCCCGGTGGTTTCAAGGTGTAAAAAACCTGTAAAAGGGATGGTTGTGGACAAAAGTACAGGAGCTCCGTTGGACGGTGCTCATGTATCTTATATAAATGCCGAAAATAAAGTGAGTAATAGCGTTATCACGAATGAAAACGGCTTGTATAGCTTTACTGTATTCTGTGATGAACCCGGCTTTATAAGAGCTTCTAAGAAAGATTATCTAACAAATGAAGTAAAGATAGATACAGCATTGGTTTCGATCAACATAGAACTCGAAAATGCGGTTGTAACAGCCAAAACAGGTGACGATTTAGCCCATGTATTGGATTTAAGACCTATTTACTTTGATTTGGATAAATCCAACATCCGCAGGGATGCAAAGGCAGAACTTGAAAAAGTGGTGGCCGCCCTTAATAAATACCCGAACCTTAAAATTGACATAAGGTCTCATACAGACAGCAGGGCGGGAGATGATTATAACCTGCAGTTATCCGAAAAAAGGACTCAATCTACTATTGACTATTTGGTTAAGCAGGGAATTGACAGAAGCCGGCTTTCAGGAAAAGGGTACGGCGAAACTCAACTCCTGAACCATTGCTCCAACGGTATTGACTGTACACAGGAAGAACACCAGTTAAACAGGAGGTCAGAATTTATCATTCAAGACTAAACTTTTTCTCCCCTTTGGGGAGATGTCGCGCCTAAGCGTGACAGAGGGGAATAAGATTTTTAACGCTACACACTCTTGATTACTTGATCAGTAAGGTAAAATATAACTTATAAGCAAGGAGTGAATGTAATGAACGACGTGGCAATCTGCCCAACATTGGACTGAGTCTGTATATAACCTGACAGAAACCTAAACTCATTAACCAATAATAAACAGATCGCCACGTCGTTCTCCTCCAGAGAACTCCTCGCGATGACGTTTATGATTAACCAATAACAATTAGCATACTAACTTTTAGGTGTCTTCGAGAGCCTCAGCCACCATTTAATACATCTCATTAGCGTCATTGCGACCCTCCCAATTTATTGGGAAGGGGAAGCAATCTGCTGAACTCAGGACTGGGTTCTATCGAAAAAAACCGCAATTATAAAAATGATTCATTGCCCCGACCCTAAAAGGGTGGAATCATTTTTATGTATTAGCAGGTTTTTATTCTCGTCTCACAATTACACTTAAGAAACCAGGGTTATTTCTTCTTTTTTGGATTCTGCCAGGTATTAAATACAGAGTATACAATCACTTTATTTCCCGTGATTTCATAAACAATCAAAAATGGAAAACGCCTAATAAAATGCTTCCCTGTATGGCTTTCGTTTTTGGGGAAAGTGTTCAGGATATGTCCTTATCCTGTCAAAATAAGAGTCTAGATGTGCTAAGAATTCTTCTCCAAGACCTATTCGCTTATCTTCATAATAAAGATAAGCATCAATTGTTTCCAGGTTTGCTTCGTCTTTAATCTCAATCTCGTATTTCATTACTTTGCAGCGTTGCGTGCATTCTGTTTTACCTGTTCCCACGTATGGGATTTGCTTTCACCTTTCAAATGAGCTTTCCTGCGCTTATCAATCATTTTATATTGTTCATCACTTAAGGTAAAATCTTCTTCCGCTCCTTCATGATAGCTTTCTGCCAACGCTTTTATTAGTTTCAAAAGCCTGTCATCTACTTCATTTATATATGCTAAAACACTTTGTTTTAAATCTAAAGTTGACATAATTTCTTGCTTTTTGTAAATATACAATTTCTCTTTCATTTTATATAAAAACCTTCTCTTTGTTAGGTGGAAAGGGTCGAAAAAGAATCAGCAATCAGAAAATAAAAATGATTCATTGCCCCGACCCTAAAAGGGTGGAATCATTTTTATGAAATCAAGGCGGCTTAGAGTGCCTCAGCCACCTACTCTTATTATATAAAAGCTCCTTTCTCTGACCAGGGAAAGAGCCTGTGCCGAACTCGTTTCGGTATGGCTTATTCCGGCTAAAGACGGAATAAGACGGAAAGGGTCGAGAAAAGAATCTGTAAGGACTTTTTAAAGTTTACAACAAGACGCGGTGGTTTCGAGAGCCTCAGCCACCTTTCTTTACTCTTTTCCTAATTATTTCAGGATTTCTGCTTGTATGTAAAATTCCAAAAATTACAATCTGTTTTTGTCGTTCTTCAACTAAATAGAAAATGGCATATGGAAAACGAGTTATTAAAGACTGACGCAGGTCTTTATATTTTCGTTGATAATGCTCTGGGTATTCACCAATGTATTCGATCTCATTATTAACTTCTCTCTTAAATTCTTTGGCTAACGTTTCGCTTTTTTCTTGATACCATTTTTTTGCCTTTCGTAAATCAGAATGTACTCTGGGCAATAACTTAATTTTATATGCCATTACCAATCATGCTTCACATCTTCCCAATCTAAAACATTGTCTGGATTTTTTTTATAGCTTTCCAAACGATTATCTAATTCTTTTTTATGTTCTGCCGATATTTCATCATTTTCATCCATGATTTCTTCCTCCTGATAGCTCTCTATCATAGCTTTTACCACTCTTAATAAACGTTCATCTGCTGTATGGATGTATTTCAGCACAATATCTCTTAGTTCTACAGCTCCCATGTTTTAAATTTTAAGTTTACAAAAATACATATGTAATATACTAAACTTGTGCCATATTTGTAAATATGATGTATATTATTTGACTTTTCTTTACTCAAAGTTTGGAGACTTTGCCAGCAGTTGGTGTTTTGCTCCATTGGAAATTAACGCAACTTTCTTTTCTCTATAGCTGTTAGCAAATCACCAACTGTAAATGACTTAAATTCTCTTTTCTTTTTGAAAACATCCAGCCAACTTGGTTCTGAACGAAAATAATCATCGAATTTAAAATCACTATAATCAATTTCATATTTTTCACAAAACTTAATTAAAAAGTCAGAGGCATCATCACCAAATATTTTTAAATTATCCTGAATAGAGGTTTTAGAATCAATAAAAAAGCTATAATCCCATCTCTCTTTAGTTATAAAAGCTCTGACTTCATCTAATAAATTTTCATTTATTTTTTTCATTATTCAAGTTTATTAGTACTAAAATACCTGACCTGATAGCGTGGATCTACCTGCCGGTAGACAGATTTGCAATCCATGCAAAAAGCAAAGCATATTAATTAAAATAAATTTAAAACAAAAACTGTTAAGTCAGTAGAAGTTCTGGAAGAGAATATCCAACATGAAATAAAACATTGTAAATAACAAAAAAAGTTGTACTTTAGTTACTTAGGCGAAAAGTACAAATACAACAGTAGTATTCAGTATTTATAGCCTTAACCCCTAAATTAACGTTATGAACAATCCTACTAAGTCATTCCTTACAGTATTTCTGCTATTTATTACCGTAAATACATTCGGACAAAGTTTTAATGAGAATCAACTCGTTGGTAAATGGAATGTAGTAAACCTTGAAGGCACACTTCCTGTAGCTGACAGTGAAAAACAAAACCTGGAAATCTTTCTTAATGCATTTAAAGAAGCTACATTTGAATTTGAATCCAACAATAATTTTACACTTCATATAGATTTTAAAGAAGTTGAAGACAGAATGAAACAGCTTCACTGGAAGTATGACAGAAACCTTTCTAAAATAATCGTTCAGGATTGGAAAAATAAAGATAATTCTGAGGGAATATTACTGGAATTGGATGTCGAAAAGAATAGAGGAAATGTTTTTTTCAAAATATCGAAAACTCCTTTGATTTTTGAAGTTGAACAAGAAAAAGGTGGCGGGCCAAAACCTAAAAAATAAAACTCCGCAAATCATTGACCTGCGAAGTTTTAGTAATCTTATTACTTTAAAATATAAACTTACTCTTTAGGTAAATTCTCAACTATATCTTCTACCGTAGCCCTTTTATTATAATCAGGATCAAAGTGGCTGTACACAATGGTACCTTCTTTATTAATTATGTAAGTTGCAGGCACAGGTAATATAGCAATTTCTTCATCATTCGTTTCTTTGATGGAAGTATTCAGCTTTTCCTGTATTTTCTTTTCATATTCTTCAGTTACCTGAAAATCAACATCAAAAGCATCCATAATTTCACCGTCACTGTCTGAGTAAATTGGAATGTTTAAACCAGTGTTCTCTCTGGTTTTTGATATGTTTTCATAAGTTTCAGGGGTTACAGCAATCACTTTTGCCCCTTTCTCTTCTATCTGAGATACGTTTTTAGAAAATTCAGACAAATGCTGATCACATGCCGGACACCAGTGTCCTCTATAAAAAATAACAACTAAAGGTTGATCTTTGTATAGCTCAGAAAGTTTTACTGCTTTTTCATCATTATCAACCAATGTTACATCGGGGGCTTTTTCTTCTTTTTTAATTCCCTGCGGAATAGCATTTCCGGTCATCATTCCATAGTATCCATAATCGGTAGGAATTATTACATCTTCTTTTTCCTTATCAGTATTATCCAGTTCTTCTGTAGTAAGAGCTGCGTCCTTTTCATTTTCATTTTCTTTTGCTTCTTGTTTACACGAAATCACAAAAGAAAATATAAGCAGTGTTAAAAATAATTTTTTCATAACGTACATTTTTAAAGTTCAACTTTATTATACATACGATCTGTTGAGCAAAAAAGACGTTAAGTCCTGATAATCATTTACTTTAACACTACGTTTTTCTTTTCCTAATACAGATTTTATCTGCTCCGGAATTTCCACCTGGGTATTTAAGGTTTCTTCAACCACATCTGAAAATTTTACCGGATGAGCAGTTTCCAGGAAAATTCCAACGGCGTTATCCGCATCTGTCATATAATCTTTTAACCCAAGAAAACCGACCGCCCCATGGGGGTCTGCAATATAACCGGAGTTTTTATAAATTGATTGCATTGCTTCCCGGGTTTGGGTATCGGTATATTTCCTGGAAGTAAACATAACCTGCAATTTATCAAAATCATTATTGAACAATGTTTGTATACGAACAAAATTACTTGGGTCACCCACGTCCATGGCATTGGAAATAGTTTGCATAGACGGCTTTGGTTCATAGGTGGCTGTATCCATATAACGTGGTACTGTATCATTGATATTTGTTGCGGCCACAAAGTGAGAAACGGGCAATCCGAGCCTGTAAGCCATGATACCGGCGCATATATTACCGAAATTTCCGCTCGGCACAGAAAATATGACATCTTTTCCCATACTTTTGATCTGCTTATACGCAAAGAAAAAATAGAACATCTGTGGTAACCATCTTGCAATATTGATAGAATTTGCAGAAGTGAGGTTTTGTGATTCTAATGAGTTGTCCAAAAAAGCGGTTTTTACCATTTCCTGGCAATCGTCAAAAACGCCATTCACTTCTAATGCTGTTATATTCCTGCCAAGCGTTGTTAGTTGTCTTTCCTGAACATCACTTACTTTGCCGGTTGGGTATAAAATTACGACCCTTACCCCATCAACTCCCAAAAATCCGCTGGCAACTGCCCCTCCTGTATCACCTGAGGTAGCAACCAATACAGTAATGTCTGTACTTTTGTGATCTTTATTAAAATATCCTAAACAACGTGCCATAAAACGTGCCCCAACATCTTTAAAAGCCATTGTAGGACCGTGAAACAACTCCAGGGAATAAATATTATCCTCAACTTTTACCAGGGGAAAATCAAAACACAATGTTTCTTTTATAATTTGTTTTAGTTCTGCTTCCGGAATTTCATCTCCCACAAATTGTTTAATAGCTTCATAAGCAATTTCTTCATTGGAATATTTCTCAATATTCTCAATGAAATTTTTGTCCAGCGGAGTGATATTCTCCGGGAAATACAATCCTCTGTCCGGGGCTAAACCTCTTACAACAGCTTCTTTAAATGATGTTTTTGCTTCTTTTTTACCATTGGGGTTATTTAAACTGTAATAATTCATTACTATAATTCTTTTATTCCTTTTGTATTTACTTTAGATACATGAATATCATATTCAAGGCCTATTTGGTCATATACTTCTTTCATTGCCGCCGCAACCTTTTTGGCAGTAGCTTCTCCCTTGCTTAGTGAGAAAATTGAAGGCCCTGATCCTGAAATACCACTTCCCAATGCTCCTGCATTTATTGTAGCTTCTTTTACTTCATCAAAAGCCGGGATCAACACACTTCTGAGGGGTTCTACTATATCATCGTGCAAACAGCGTGAAATTAAATCGTAATCATTCGTATATAATCCGCTGATCAACCCTCCCAGGTTTCCCCATTGTTTAATTGCTGCTTTTAGTGTAACATTCTGTTTCAAAACCGATCGTGAATCAGCCGTTTTAACTTCAATTTGTGGATGAAGGATAGACGCATACAGCTCTCCGGGCGTAGGCAGGGATAACACATCCAAGGGATCGTAACTACGCACCAGTGTAAAGCCACCGAGTAAAGCCGGTGAAACATTATCGGCATGTAATGCGCCACTTGCTAATTTTTCACCTTCCATGGCAAAGGGAATGAGTTCTTTTAAGGTAAACGGCTCTCCCAGCAGTTTATTAACTCCATATACTGCACCAGCTGAACTTGCAGCACTGCTACCTATACCACTCCCCGGTTTTATTTTTTTTATAATTTCTACTTCAAAGCCAAAATTGGGTTCTATACTTTTAAGCATTTCTAAAATAGCCACACCTGCTACATTGTTCTGAGCATCAAGGGGTAATTGTTGTCCTTCAATTTTAAGTATCCTCACTCCTTTTTCAGGGGATTTACGGATAATCATTTCATCACCAATACTGTCCAGGCAGAGGCCCAGTACATCGAACCCACAGGAAACATTCGCTATAGTTGCCGGGCAAAATATTCTTATTTCATCCATCATTTAAAAATTACCGATTCTGATTATATCAGCAAAAATACCCGATGCAGTTACATCTGCTCCTGCTCCTGCTCCTTTAACGAGTAAGGGTTGATCTACATAACGGTCCGTAAAAAACAATACGATATTGTCTTTTCCTTCGAGATTATAAAAAGGGTGATCGGACGGAATATGTTGCAAGCCAACTTTTGCCTTTCCGTTTTCAAATTGGGCTACATATTTTAGTCTGCAATTTTTAGCAGAGGCTTTTTGATATATTTCATCAAAATGTGATTTATGCTTCACAAGAGATTTAAGGAAATCATCCACGGATGTGGTATCCAAACTTTCCTGTGGCAGGAATGACTCATTTTCAATATCATCCATTTCCATTTTATAACCACTCTCACGCGCCAGGATTAAAATTTTTCGCATCACATCCACACCACTCAGGTCAATTTTAGGATCCGGTTCTGTATAACCTTCTTTCTGGGCCTCTATTACCACCTCACTAAATGGCCTTTTATCATTAAAGTTATTGAAAACAAAATTTAAGCTACCTGAAAGGACAGCCTGTATTTTATTTACCTTATCCCCGGAAGCAATCAGATGTTTTAAAGTATCAATAATAGGCAGACCTGCACCAACATTGGTTTCAAATAAAAACGGTGCTTTATATTTCCTTGAAAGGTCTTTTAAACCCTGGTAATTGTCATATTCTGATGAAGCTGCAATTTTATTACAGGTTACAACAGAAATGCTGTTACGCAAATAACCTGCATACGTTTCAGAAACGCGTTGATTTGCTGTATTATCTACAAATATGCTGTTACGTAAATTCAGCTCCTTTACTTTCTCATAAAAGTCACTTAAACCTGCTTTTTCACCTTCTTTTAATAACTCTTCCCATTTGCCAAGGTTTATTCCGTTCTCATTAAAGATCATTTTTTTAGAATTCGCCAATGCAATAACCCTCACGTTCAGTTTTAATTTTTCTTTCAAGTATTTTTTTTGCTGATGGATCTGGGCCAGGAATTTGGCTCCAACATTACCAACTCCTATTACAAACAGGTTTAATTGCTTTACATCTTCTTCAAAAAATTCTTCATGAAGTGAATTCAGGGCCTTTTTTACATCCTTAACATCAATAACGGCTGAAATATTTCTTTCTGATGCACCCTGTGCAATAGCCCTTATATTCACATTGTTCTTTCCAAGTGTACTGAACATTCTACCACTGAGCCCCTGGTGACTTTTCATGTTATCTCCTACCAAAGCAATAATGGAAAGGTTTTCTTCAATAATTACAGGTTCAATTTTACTTATTGATATTTCATATTCAAATTCATCATTTATTACACTCTCGGCAATCCCGGATTGATTTTTAGATATTCCTATACATATTGAATGCTCTGATGAAGCCTGGGTGATCATTATCACATTAATTTCAGCGATGGAAAGAACTTCAAAAAGACGTTTTGAAATTCCTGAAATACCAACCATACCACTTCCTTCCAGGGAGAGAAGAGCAATATCTTCTACATGGCTAATACCTCTTACAGGCCCTTTACCACTTGTATCTTTTTGTATAAGTGTACCTGCTTCTTCCGGGGCAAAGGTATTCTTTATATGAATGGGTATATTTTTTGATAATACCGGTTGTATGGTGGGCGGGTATAATACTTTAGCTCCAAAGTGAGAAAGTTCCATAGCCTCTTCATACGATAAATTAGGGATTGCAAAAGCCTGTTTTACCAATTTTGGATTTGCAGTATACATTCCGCTTACATCTGTCCATATTTGTAATACTTCAGCACCAGTAACACCTGCAATAATAGCTGCTGTATAATCGGATCCTCCCCTACCAAGGGTCGTAGAGTTTCCGGCACCGGATGAAGCTACAAACCCGGGAACAACAACTATATCATAAGTAACCGTTCCGAAATAAGTCTCACAATTACGATTTGTAGTTGGAAAATCAACTATAGCCTTCCCAAAATGTTCATTGGTTTTAATTAATGAGCGTGTATCCTTATAAATACTATCAAGCTTTTCAACCTGAAAAAAATCATTGATTATATATGAAGAAAGAAGTTCGCCGTAACTCACAATTTTATCAGATAACCTGGGTGTAATTTCACCTATTAAAAAAGCACCTTCTAACAATGTTTCAAGACTATTTAAATCCCTTTTCACAGCGCTTAATATTTTGCTCTGAGAAGCTACAGGAATAAGTGCTTTAACAGTCTCTATATGTCTTTTTTCTATTTCGCTAAGCGTTTTTTTATAATTTTCATCCTGATTTGAAGCTTTATGGGCCGCATTGAGCAACAAATCTGTTACACCGCCTAAAGCCGAAACAATAACTACAACTTTGCCGTTTTTACTTTCTTCTGAAACTATGTTTTTTACTTTTCTTATATTATCCTGATTGGCTACGGAAGTGCCGCCAAATTTCAATACTTTCATGATTTAATGTATAAGCTTATTAAAATAACTGGTTGATTATGTTGTTTATAAAAACAAACAGGGAAATGGATGATATGTAAATAATTATACCCCAAAAGGGGTTGTAGTAGTTGTTGTAACAGAAATTGTCATGCAATACTTTTTTGTAGTATATGACAGTCTTTGCGATATGTATTTAAAGTTTTGCATTTTTTAATGGAAAGCCCAAAAGTAGTACTTTTACATTTATAATCAAATAAGGATTTTGTGATTTTTTCATCCTTTTGAATGTGTATTTATTAAATTTTAAAGGAAATTCATATTATAAATAGAATCAGCGTGAAAATTTTGTCAAAAGAACAAGTTTATGAAGCAGATAAAATTACCTGCAAAAACCAGCAAATAAGTTCAGATGAACTTATGGAAAGAGCCGGTATGGGCATTTTTAACTGGCTACATTCCAGGCTTCAGGGCAAACAAGTAAAAATTCATATTTTCTGTGGTACAGGCAATAATGGCGGAGATGGTCTGGTTATAGCACGTCATTTAAAAAACAATGGTTATAATTTTAAGGTTTATGTGGTTAATTTCAGTGATAACCGGTCCAAAGATTTTGAGTTGAATTTTAAACGGTTGCAAGAAATTGAATGTTTTTCTCAATTGATTAGATCTGAAAATGATTTTCCCGAAATCCTGAACGAAGAAATTGTTATTGACGCAATCTTTGGGATTGGATTGAGCAGGCCACCTTCAGACTGGGTGATTAGTCTTATAAAAAAAATTAATTCAAGTAATGCTTTTGTGTTATCAGTTGATGTTCCTTCGGGATTGTATATGGATAAAGTGCCTGAAAATGAACATCATGTAATAAAAGCTAATCATACCCTTACTTTTGAAACTCCAAAGCTTCCTTTTTTTCTTCCGCTGACCGGTATTTTCAGCAATGGATGGGAAATCGTCCCAATTGGAATTGATCAGACTTTTATGAATACCGTGAAAACTGACGCCCATTTTATTTTAAAAGAAGATATACGGGCCCTTTATATTCCAAGGGAAAAATTCACACATAAAGGTACTTATGGTCATTCTTTAATAATTGGCGGAAGTTATGGGAAAATTGGAGCGGTTGTGTTATCTGCAAAAGCTTGTTTAAAATCCGGAGCCGGACTGGTTACAGTCTACATACCAAAGTGTGGTTACAATATCGTACAAACAACTGCTCCGGAGTGTATGGTGATTACCGATGAAGGTGAAAATTCAATTAGCAATATTCAGTATGATATAACTCCCACCGTAATAGGTTTTGGAATTGGTATTGGAAAGGATGATAAAACAGCGAATGCACTCAGGCAGTTACTAACCTCCCTGAAAGCCCCTACAGTAATTGATGCAGATGGAATTAATTTATTAGCTGAAAACACAGACCTTCTTAATGAAATTCCGCCAGAATCAGTATTAACTCCGCATCCAAAAGAATTAGAACGATTAATTGGAAAATGGAAAGATGATTTTGACAAAATTAAAAAAGTAAAAGAATTCAGTACGGAATATAATTGTATAGTGGTTATAAAGGGAGCGCATACCCTGACGGTTTATCACAATGATATATATATAAACAGTACAGGCAATCCGGGTATGGCTACTGCCGGTAGCGGAGACGTATTAACCGGAATAATTACTGGTTTCATCTCCCAGGGGTATAAACCCCTGAACGCATGTATTTTTGGAATTTATCTCCACGGATTAGCGGCAGATATTGCTATTCAGGATGAGTCATATGAATCGCTTACAGCATCAGATATTATTAAGCACACAGGAAATGCATTCAATAATCTTTTTGCTAAAAATGATATCCAGGCAGAGGGTTAATTACTAGAACCCCGATATGGGTTTGAATCCTATTCTATTATCTGTGGCAGGGACAGTTTCTCTAATCCAGCTTACAGCATCCGACAAGGAATCAAAATATTGAAAATTCCTTCCAAAGAAAATTTTCTCAATACTTGCACTAAGCACCTGGGCCGGATTTTTTACTACAACTGCTATTGCTTGTAAATTGGATACTTTATTAAATTTAGTGTAAATTGTTGGGTCAATTGAGTAAGAAGTTGTTCTGTTAGAGATATAACCAAAAGGTTTGTCTTTAAAATACTTTTTACAAACCGTAATGAGAAGATCATTTTGTTCGGATTTTATATCTACTCCTTCTTTAAAGTCACCTATGGCAAAGCCGTCAAAAACTTCTAAAGAGCCAAAATCAAAGTTAATTATTTTACTCATTCTAGTGGGGAATTTTATATATTAAAGTTGGTATTATTAATAATAAAGACAAAATAAAATGTATTAACTGTCAAATAAATCGACAACGTGTAATAATACGTAAGTAAAGGACTATTAAATCAAAAAATAGTATGATAAATAAGTGTAAAAAATACAATTAAACGTATTGACGTGAGGTTTAATCTTTTATTTGAAGAAGGTTAATGAATTAGTCTAATATAAAGATTTAAAAATTAATTGTTAAATGGATAGTATTTTTAAAAAAGCAGGCCTGTAAGCCGGATTCTGTTTATCCTGAATGGTGATTACTCTCCAAAACAGGATACTCTTATCATTTATCTGGGGTAATTGTTACCAATTACCTCTAACCGCCTACCCTCCCACAACGGGCGCGCAACCCTTAACGTGGGTATACATGGCGTTTCACCTTGTAGAGTTTACCTGGTTTCACTACAGCATTACCTGTACATACTTTCTGTTGCACTTGTCCTCTCCCGGCTAGCCGGGATGACGGGCGTTACCCGCTACAATGCGCTATGGTGTCCGGACTTTCCTCCCATTTACTGAGCGATAAGACGGCCTGCTAAGCCGCAAAAGTACCAAAACCGTTCCAATAATATGTTCATGACACATTTACAGAGCATAATTGTTAATAACTATTATCAAAATCAGAATTGATAATTCCTAAATATGGATGCAATTTTTAACTTTGTTAATTATATTAGCTGGAATTAATTAATTACAATTAACCTTGGATCATTTTGTAGTATCAGCTCGAAAATACCGTCCGCAAACATTCAAAGATGTTGTGGGGCAACAGGCTATTACACAAACCTTGTTAAATGCCATTGAAAGAAATCATCTTGCGCAGGCTTTACTTTTTTGTGGCCCCCGTGGTGTTGGTAAAACAACCTGTGCACGTATACTGGCAAAAAAAATAAATCAGGATGGAACGGAAAATCCCGATGAGGATTTTGCTTTCAATATTTTTGAACTCGATGCTGCTTCCAATAATTCCGTTGACGATATTAGAAACCTGATCGACCAGGTTCGCATACCCCCACAAACCGGAAAATATAAAGTTTATATCATTGATGAAGTACATATGCTTTCATCATCCGCATTTAACGCCTTCCTTAAAACATTGGAAGAACCTCCTAAACATGCCATTTTTATCCTTGCCACAACTGAGAAACATAAAATCATACCCACTATATTATCCCGTTGTCAGATTTTTGATTTTAAAAGAATCTCCGTTAAGGATGCCAAAGAGTATTTAAAACATATAGCCGAAAGTCAGGGTGTAGAAGCAGATGATGATGCCCTTCATATTATTGCACAAAAAGCAGACGGGGCTATGCGGGATGCTTTATCTATTTTTGACCGTGTAGTAAGTTTTTCAGGAAAAAATCTCACCAGGCAGGCCGTAACTGAGAACCTGAATGTATTGGATTACGAAGTTTATTTTACTGTCACCGACCTTATTTTATCTAATAATATTCCACAATTGCTCCTGAAATTTAATGAAGTCATATCGAGAGGTTTTGACGGACATCATTTTATTTCCGGGCTTGCTTCACATTTCAGGGACTTAATGGTTTGCACTAATAAAGAAACTATAGAACTCCTTGAAGTTGGAGATACAACTAAAGAACAATACCTGGAGCAAAGTAAAAAAACATCACTTCCTTTTTTAATAAAGGCTTTGGAAATATCCAATGAATGTGATCTTAAATACAAAACCAGTAAAAATCAAAGACTGCTGGTAGAATTATGCCTCATGCAGCTTGCCTCTATCAATTTTGATGGAGAAAAAAAAAATGACTCTAGCTTCATAATACCCGCTTCTCATTTCTTAAAAAATAATACTATAAAGGAAGATACAATAGACGTTAAACTGCCCATTGAAAAACCGACAGACAATGCTGAGAACAAGCAGGAAGAAAAGAAGGATATTGCATCACCTAAAATAGAACTTAAAAATTTATCAGATAAACGCATTTCAGGCTTATCTCTTTCCAGCATTAAAGCCAAAAAAGAACACGAAAAAAGTAAAGTGAATAATGCTCCGGACGAATTAAATTTACCCAAAGAAAATTTCACTGAAGAAGAAATGCTGGATGCATGGAATGAATATGTAAAGATCATTGATGATAATGGGAAAAAAATACTATCCTCGGCACTTCATACAGATATTCCAAAACTAAAAGATAAAAACACCATCTGGATAGAGCTTCCCAATGATACAATGAAAAAGGAAGTAGAACGTGACCAATATCTTTTAATACAACATTTAAAGGAAAAGCTTAATAATTATGAAATTGATCTGTACATAACCGTAAATGAGGCTGCCGAGCAAAAATATGCTTTTACGCCCCAGGAAAAGTATGAAAAGCTTAAAGAGAAAAACCCTTTGATTGATAAACTAAGAAAAGAATTTGACCTGGATTTATGAGTATACTTGGATTAAAACTACCTACTGATCCCCGATGGGTTGATATAGTAGAGAAAAATATTGAAGAAATACTTACGGACCACGCCTATTGTGAACAAAAAGCCGCAAGTACTGCTATTTCTATCATCATCAGGTTTCCGGAATACACAGATGTGGTACAGGAAATGACAGCACTTGTCAAAGAAGAAATGAGCCATTTTAAAATGGTACATGATAAAATAATTCAAAGAGGATGGACCTTAGGAAGAGACAGAAAAGATGAGTACGTAATTGAACTTATGAAATTTTTTCCAAAAGGTGGAAGCAGAACAACTCAACTGGTTGATAAATTACTTTATGCAGCCCTTATAGAGGCAAGAAGCTGTGAGAGGTTCAGGCTACTTTCAGAAAAAATACAAGATAAAGAATTGGCCGATTTTTACAAAAGCTTAATGACGAGTGAAGCAAATCATTATACCATGTTTCTCGGTTTTGCCAGAAAATATGGAAATAGGCAGGAGGTTGATAAAAAGTGGAAAGGTTTATTAGAATTTGAAGCCGATATAATGAAAAAGTTAGGGAAAAAAGAAACCATGCATGGATAATCTCTTTTTAAGATATATAAATGAATATTATAGAGCTTTGAAGAATTCGTAATATAAAATATAATATATACATAAAATATGCAACTGTTTTATAATCCTGATATTACTGAAAATGACACTGAATTTTCTTTTGATAAAGAGGAGTGCAGGCATATTGTAAAAGTGCTCCGTAAATCTGAAGGAGATACAATACATATAACAAATGGTAAAGGTGAGCTTTTTATTGCCGAAATTATTCTGGCAGATTTAAAAAATTGTACCGCTAAAATTACAGAGCGCCAATTACAATCCCCTAAAACTTATTATTTGCATATGGTAGTTGCTCCTACAAAGACTAACGAACGCTATGAATGGTTCCTGGAAAAAGCAACAGAAATAGGTGTAGATGAGATAACTCCGGTAATTTGTGACCACTCCGAAAGAAAAGTAATAAAAACAGAACGCTATCAAAAAATTATTCAGTCCGCCATGAAGCAATCCCTGAGTTATTACATGCCGGCCTTAAATGATCCTATAAATTTTAGTGATTTTATAAAAAAAAATGTGTCTGGTCAGAAATTCATAGCACATTGTGAAGATAGTCAAAAAATGCCTTTACAGAGAGTAGCCCTGGCAGATCATAAAATTACCATTTTGGTTGGGCCGGAAGGGGATTTTTCTATTGATGAGATAAAAATGTCCATTAAAAATGGCTATACACCCATCTCCCTCGGAAATAATCGATTACGAACGGAAACTGCAGCAATTGTTGCCTGCCACACTGTTTCGCTGATCAATAATTAAATAAATGGAATACTGTTTCATTCAACTTTCAAACCCATATTACAAAGAAGCCGTTAAATTACGAATTGAATTATTTTTTAAAGAAACCGAAAATCCACTACAGCATATAAATGACTATGAAGAAGAGCTAAGTGATCATTTAATTTGCATTCATAACCATAAAGTAATAGGCACTGGCAGGCTTACTCTAAAAGAAGAAACAGGGGTTATATCTCAGATGGCTATTGATAAAGAGTATCAAAACAAAGGCGTTGGAAAACAAATTTTAGGTATACTTATCAATGAATGCAAAAAGAAAAATATAAAAAAAGTTACGTTATCAGCAAGATTAGCAGTCATTCCTTTCTATAAAAAGTTTAAATTTGAAGTTTATGGGAATATATACCCCTCCAAAAAAACCAGAATATCACATCAAAATATGGAACTGAATTTATAATGAAAAAACTAATTTTAAATATAATTCTTGTTCTTGGCATATATTCTGTAACAGCCCAGGAAATTGCAATTCTTAAATACAACGGCGGAGGTGATTGGTATTCAAACCCTACTGCTTTGCCAAATCTTATCCGGTTTTGTAACCAAAATATAGGCACTAGAATCAATGTAAAGCCTCAAACAGTTGAAGTAGGAAGCCCGGATATTTTTCAATATCCGTTTTTGCACATGACAGGTCATGGAAATGTTTTTTTTAGTGATAATGATGCAGAGAATCTAAGGGATTATTTACTTTCGGGAGGGTTCTTGCACATAGATGATAACTATGGTATGGAACCTTACCTCAAAAAAGAGCTTAAAAAAGTATTCCCTGATAAAGATTTGATTGAACTCCCACCTGATCACCCTTTATTTAATCAACAGTATAAGTTTGAAAACGGCCTGCCAAAAATCCATGAACACGATGGAAAACGCCCACAGGCCTTCGCAATTTTTGATGAAGAAAGGGTCATATTGCTTTTCACATATGAAAGTGACCTGGGGGATGGTTGGGAAAACCAGGAAGTACATAACGACCCGGAAAATGTGAGACAGAAAGCATTGCAAATGGGTGCAAACATAGTTCAATATGCTTTTAAGAATTAAGTTGTATGTAAATATGTTACCTGGAGACAGTTTAAATTTTATAAGCCCAAAAACCATACTTAAATAAAATAACTTTCAAACAGTTTAACTCTACATGCTTAAAATAATTAACTTGTAAGTTTTAAAAACTATTCATCATGAATTCAAAAACCATATCCAATGGTATATTAAGGACTATTGCTATTTTAGTGGGCATTGCAGTTCTTCTCTTTTTTCTATATAAAATTAAATCAGTTATTGCTTATATACTTATAGCAGTAGTTGTTTCATTAATAGGAAGGCCCATTGTTATATTTTTCAGGCGGAAATTAAAGTTTAATGATATTTTTGCAACTATACTTACAATGATCCTCATGGTAGGTTTTTTTATCGGGCTCATATCAATGTTTATTCCATTAGTAAAAGAGCAGGGAGACAATTTATCCTTGCTTAATATGGATGAAATGAAGTACACAATAAACACATTATACTGGGAGGTATCCAATTATTTTAATGTAACTCCGGGTGAGGTAGAAAAAAGTATTGAAGATGGCTTGAGGGATTCTGACTGGATATCCAAGTTTGATTTTTCAGCTATTCCTAATTTATTAAATGGGATTGCTTCTATGCTGGGAGATTTCAGCATAGGCTTTTTTTCGGTAATTTTCATTTCCTTTTTTTTCTTAAAAGACAGTAGGTTATTTGAAATGAGCATTTTAACATTAGTGCCTGATGATAAAGAAAGTAAAGTAAAATATTCGATGGATCAAATAAAAAATCTACTCTCCAGATACTTTACCGGGCTACTCTTTCAAATTATCATTTTGTTTGTTATCTACACTATTGTGTTATTAATTTTTGGAATTAAAAATGCAGTAGTTATAGCATTTCTCTGTGCCCTCTTAAATCTGATCCCATACATAGGTCCACTGGTAGGAGGATTACTTATAATTGTACTGACTATGAGCAGTAATTTAGGACAGGATTTCAGCACGGTAATCTTACCTAAAACGATATATGTTTTTATCGGATTTATTATTGGTCAGGTAATAGATAATTTATTTAGCCAACCCTTTATTTTTTCAGCAAGCGTCAAATCTCACCCACTTGAAATCTTTTTGATTATCATTATTAGTGGCTTGTTATTTGGTATTACCGGAATGATAGTTGCAGTGCCAGCTTATACAGCCATAAAAGTAATTTTAAAAGAATTTTTAGCCGAAAATAAGATTGTACAGTCTTTGACAAGAAATTTATAGCAATACTTTGAATGACAATATATTAAATACTGGTAATCAACAATTTATAAATAAAAATTTAGAGGCTGACATTTCGTCACTTTTACTCAAAAAAGTGCCATTGGAAGGCGTGAGTATAAAAGAGGTAATCCAACAAATTGAATCCAAAAAAAAGTGCCGGAAAAAGCTTCCCTTCTGGTATAATACAGAGAATATCTATTACCCTGATAAATTAAATATTGAACAAACCTCATCAGAAAATACCGCTCGGTATAAATCGGGTTTGGTATCTGGAAAAAGCATCGTTGACTTAACCGGTGGTTTTGGCGTTGATGCTTATTTTTTTTCAAAAAAATTTGATCGTGTTTATTACTGTGAAATAAATGAAAAACTATCAGAAATAGCACGACATAATTTTAAGGTTTTTGGAATTGAGAATATATCTTTCTCCAATCAGGATGGCATTAAGTTTTTAAAAAATACAAGCTTAAAATATGATTGGATTTACATTGATCCATCCCGAAGACATAATCAAAAAGGAAAAGTTTTTTTATTCAAAGATTGTGTTCCTGATATCATTGAAAATCTGAATCTTTTTTTTATTCATTCTGATAAAATCCTTATCAAAACTTCTCCCCTTTTAGATTTAACTATTGGAATAAATGATTTAAAATATGTAAAACATATTCATGTCGTTGCAGTTGAAAATGAAGTAAAAGAACTTCTGTGGATACTGGAAAATAAATATAAAGGTGAGATTGAAATTAAAACAATTAACATCAAAGAAAAGGGAAATGAGACCTTTGATTTTAAATTTCATGAAGAATCAGAGGCAACCGCTTCCTTCTCTGCACCAAAAACTTATTTATACGAACCCAATTCAGCAATTCTAAAATCCGGAGCTTTTAATATTCTCTCACCAAAATTAAAACTAGATAAACTACACAAACATTCACATCTATATACCAGTGATGATTTAATTAATTTTCCCGGACGTTCTTTTAAAATTGAAAAAATATTACCTTATAACAAAAAAACTTTAAAAGAAGCAGGAATAGTAAAGGCGAATGTTACTACACGTAATTTTCCGGAAACCGTATCTCAAATAAGGAAAAAATTCATGATAAAAGATGGTGGTGAACTCTACTTATTTTTCACTACAGATAATAATGAGAAAAAAGTAATTTTTTGTACTAAAACTTAAGTAAATGTTAGATTTATAATCTTTAACAATATCATGTAATCCAAAGCGTTAGATTCTACGTACATAAGTATGAGCACATTAAACAACTAATTGTCATTATAGAATGTTTTATATTTTTCTGTTATTCACCATAGCTTTTTCTATTGGTATAACTTTGCTTTTACTGCTGATAAAGCAGCTTTTCAAACTTTGGAAAATGAAAAGAGAGTATAACCGCTGTAATAAATAACTAAGCTTAAACTTCTAAATTCTACAACCCTAAGAACCGGCTGTAATGTTTAGAATTGATACGAACTCTCCTTCAAATCACAGACCTTCGCTCCTACACTGCTAGAATTATAAATTAGGTAAATAAATAATCATTTATTCACTCCACAGGCCCATTTAAAATTTGCCACCCTGCTACTTAATGTACCTTTATGGTTGTAATGCCACCACTCGGAAGTTATGGATCCAAATCCATGCTTCTCCATGGTTTCCTTTAGCAATTTTCTATTATTAAGGACTTCGGAAGAATGCCCTTGATAAGCATGATGGGCCTCCCTTCCAAAATAATCGTAATGAGTACCCATATTTAATTCTTTACCTTCCATGTCAACAAGTGTAATATCAACTGCACCACCTTTGTTGTGAATAGATCCTTTTGCAGGATCTGCTACATAAATCCGGTTTGGCATAATCTCCCACATTTTTTTTTGCACATCATGAGGCCGGTAACAATCGTAAAATTTTATCCTATATCCTTTAGAGATAAATTCCTTATTTGTACGAATAAGAGATTTGGCCGCACTTACTCTTAAAAGACATTCGGCACAGTCATAAACTGCCGCTTTTAAAAAATTATCTTCGGTAGCATATTTTAAGTCATAAGCAAAATCATCACTATAGTCTTTTATATTTACAAATACAGTATCATGTAATATTTCCAGACTCGGCGGCTCCTTTTCTTTCAGGGGTATAATGGTGTCTGTTTCTTGTTGACTGATGGCTTCCTCCCGATCATTTAATGGTAACATTTTTTCTTTTTTCTCCTGATCGTCTTTTTTACAGGAAAAAAGGCATAAAAAAACCAATAACGAAAACATTGTTCTTTTCATATCGTTTCATTGAAAACACAATATAATAATAAACAGTAAATATAACAGATGTAAGGCTGTAAAACTCTAAACAAAATAGAAGCAACACTCATCAACCCGTGAAATAGACCCCCTGTTTTCAGGGGTATTGTTTTCACTATAAAAGGTGTTTGACCGGTATTGATCACCCCATACATTTGCCCCTATAATAACTATTTGAAAATAATATTAAACTAACTATTAACATTAAAAATTAAAATTATGATTTGGGGAATTACATTAATCTTATTAAGTATCATTGCAGTACCTTCTTTAATATTAGCTAAGAAACCTGATGCTAAGGAACTATTGGAAAAAGTTGAACCTTACCAGGGATGGATTGGTCTTGCTTTTTGTTTTTGGGGTATTTGGGGCGTTATTACTGCAATTCTAAACATTGGCTGGTTATCTGTATGGCCTGTTTGGTGGATCACTTTACTTGCCGGAAATTTAATAGAAGCTATTTTAGGTTTTATGCTAGGTTTTGGACTTATCAATAAATTTTTCTTATCTAAAAATGAAGCCGCCAAAGCAAAAGCAAATCAGTTAAGAGAAAAATTAGCCCCTAAACAGGGAAAACTTGGTCTTATTGGTATTGCTGTGGGTGTATGGATGATCATCGCTTCTTTTGTATTTCACGGATAAAACAAATCTCTATGAAAAATATAATAACAATTATTGCAACCGTTCTTTTCTCAACGGTAGTAATGAGCCAGGAGACACCCTCTATAAGCATTGTAGGCGAAGCATCTTATAATGTTGAAAAAATAAAAAATTATGTCATTCACATTCAATTAAAAGATGTGAAGTCCGATGGATACTCAACTTTTGAAAACAAAACTTTAGAACAGATTAAAGCTGATTACAAAAACAAGCTGTCCACTATTGGTGTGGATTTCAATAAATTTTCAGAAAACAAAGGTCTGTATATTTATTCTGGATATAGTGACATATACAATGAAACTGTGTATTATACATATGTTACAACTTCTGAAGCAGATATTATAAATGTTGTAAAGGCTAAAATATCCGGTTTGACTATTATGAACGTTGAAATTAATGCGGAGCCTTTCTCTTCAGAGAAAATTAGCGAGTTAGCTGCCTTGGCCACAAAAAATGCTGAAGAAAAGGCAGAAAAAGTTGCCAAAAAGCTAAATAAAAAGCTCGGTAAAATAATTTCTGTTACCGATGCAAACTATAGCATCCCTACATATAGTTACTATGGAAGTCAAAACTATACGTATGTAGTAAACATAAAATTCGAATTATTATAAATTTAATTAACGTGAGTTCGATGTAAAAAAGAGTATTTTTTTAGAAGAAAAAAGCAGAAAAT
>CALGUD010000075.1 GCA_937901915.1 uncultured Flavobacteriaceae bacterium | reverse complement strand
AAAACGTATTTTTAACCCGACAAAGCTTCCGACCGGTAGGGAGGATTCGTTCAACCTGGTCTATATAGTAATCTATGTAACGTGCCTCACTCCAGCAGTTTGTATCATTTTTATAAGCACGTATATAATAAGTATTGCCACTGGTAAAGGTAATGGAATCATCAGGATTGTCGAAGCTTGTACCATAAGGCGTACTTTGCCAGTACCAGTTAACCCCCATGGGAGCTTGTCCGTTATGCCTTAAAGTCGTACTTCCGCAATTATTTTCAACAATAGGAGAGGCAGGCTTTTCTGTTGCAGGATATATACCATATCCAACTATCCTGGCCGGCCCCCAACATAGTGTTGTATTGTTTCTTGGCCTTAAGTAATAATAACCACCGGATGATCTGGGAAATGAAGGCCCTGCATCTGTTGTTGTGGTTCCCTCTGATGAACTCTGCCAGTACCATGTTTCACCCGAAGGCGGATTTGTGGCACGACTTAATAAAGTAGTTCCATCACACTCATAGGTAACGTTTATTACAGGAGGCATCTCGGGTTGCATATTTATTGTATAATTAATTTGAGTTGCCTCACTCCAGCAATTTGTAATGTTATTTTTCGCTCTCAAATAATATGTACTCCCGGTAGTTCTTGTTATTGTAACATTAGAATCTGATGTGCTTGTACCCGAAGAAGTACTTTGCCAGTACCATAATATGTCATTATTAGGTGGATTATTACGCCTTAAAACTGTATTTCCGCAGTTTTTAGTAATAGCATCAATAGTAGGAGCACCCGGTATTGATTGTATATCATAATTGACAGTAACTGCATTGCTCCAACAAGCCGAAGAATTATGCCTGGCCCTTAAGTAATAAGTGCTGCCACTGGTTCTTGTAATGGAGGTGGATGAGTTAGAGGTATCGGTCCCACTTTCGGAACTTTGCCAGTACCAGGTAACCCCGGTTGGAGGATTTGTACGTGTTAATACCGAATTTCCACAATTATTTGAAACAGAGGGAGCGGTGGGAGTACCGGGAATTTCCCTGATGGTATAGCTGACTGATCTGGAATTTTCACTCCAGCATCCTGTTGAATTATCTCTTGCCCTTAAATAGATAGTTCCGTTTGGATTTCCGGCTGTAATTGTTTTTGGAGACGACGATGATGCCACGGATACAGTACTTGTACCGGTATCAGAAGTTTGCCAAAACCAGGTTACTCCCGTTGGAGGGGTACCTGCAAATATATTAGTTGCCCCACATCGTGGATCAATAGTAGGGCTTGAAGGTATGTCAGGTAAAGTATTAATAGTATAGCTTACGGAAGTGGGCGGACTCCAGCAACCGTTGTTATTGTTTCTGGCGCGAATAAAATAAAGGCTACCACTGGTCAGAGAAATAGAGGCACTGGAATTTGCGGTACTCGTTCCGCCACCGGCGCTTTGCCAGTACCATGTGGTGTTTGGAGGTACAGAACCATTGTGCGAGAGAACTGTATTTTCACAATTATTGTCTATATTAGGAGTTGGAGGTGCATCAGGAGCATCCTTAATAGTATACCCCACAGCCCTTGCTTCACTCCAGCACAAAGATGAATTATTTCTGGCTCTTAAATAATATACTCCACCACTGGTTCTGGTAATGGAAACGGATGATTGGGATGTACTCGTTCCGGAAGGCGAACTTTGCCAATACCATGTAATTCCGGTAGGCGGATTATTCCGGGTTAAAATCGTACTTCCGCAATTAATAGCAATAGTAGCTGCATCCGGAATAGCAGGCACTGATTTAATACTGTAGTTAACAGAAACTCCCGGACTCCAACACAAAGTTGAGTTGTTTCTGGCACGTAAATAATATACACTTCCACTTGTCAGGGTAATAGAAGCCGATGAATTGGAAGTGCTGGTACCGGATGCCGAACTTTGCCAATACCATGTTATGCCTGTAGGCGGGTTGCTTCGGGTTAATACAGAATTACCACAGTTGTTGGTTACTGTTGGAGTTGTCGGTGTGGGTGGGAGGGGTTGAATACTATAATTGACAGTAACTGCATTGCTCCAACAACCACTACCATTACTACTCATTGCGCGTAAATAATAAACATTACCACTAGTTAATATTATGGAAGAAGATGAGTTTGATGTAGATGTGCCATTAGCAGAACTTTGCCAAAACCATACCGTATTGATTGGAGGAGATCCATTAAATTTAAGTTCTGTATTTCCACAATGATTTAGGACAGAAGGTATAGCAGGTGTTGAAGGTACTACTTTTACAGTGTAGTTTACAGTTCTTGAACTGCTCCAACAACCTGTTGAATTATTTCTTGCTCTTAAATAGATAGTTCCACTCGGAGAACCGGCAGTTATAGTTTTTGGAGACGATGATGATGCCACGGAAGCAGTACTTGTACCGGCTGCGGAAGTTTGCCAAAACCACGTTACTCCCGCTGGAGGGGTGCCAGCAAATATATTAGTAGCCCCACAAGTCGCGTCAATAGTAGGGCTTGAAGGTGTGTCAGGTAAAGTATTAATAGTATAGCTTATGGAAGTGGGCGGACTCCAGCAACCGTTGTCATTATTTCTGGCACGTATAAAATAAAGGCTGCCACTGGTAAGGGATATGGATGTACTGGAATTTGCCATACTGGTTCCGCTCCCGGCGCTTTGCCAGTACCATGTGGTGTTAGAAGGTGCAGAACCATTATGTGAGAGGACTGTATTTTCACAATTATTGACTATGCTAGGTGTTGGAGGTGCATCCGGAGCATGCTTAATAGGATATCCCACAGCTCTTGCTTCACTCCAGCACAAAGTTGAATTATTTCTGGCTCTTAAATAATATACCCCACCACTGGTTCTGGTAATAGAAATGGATGATTCAGATGTGCTGGTTCCGGAAGGCGAGCTCTGCCAATACCATGTAATTCCGGTAGGCGGATTATTTCGGGTTAAAACCGTATTTCCGCAATTAATGGCAATAGTAGCTGCATCTGGCATAGTAGGTAGTATATAACTAACAGACCTGGGCAGACTCCAGCAACCGCTATTATTGTTTCTGGCACGTATAAAATAAATACTTCCACTAGTAAGAGTAATAGATGCATTAGAATTCGCCGTACTGGTTCCGCTAGCTGTGCTTTGCCAGTACCAGGTGACGTTCGGAGGGGCAGAACCATTATGTGAAAGAACAACGTTTTGGCAATTATTATTTACATTAGGGGTAGGAGGTGCACCAGGAAGGGTGCTAGCTAATAAATTTACTTGAGCAAAATTCAGACTCCAGCAACCTGTATTATTGTCTCTTGCTCTTAGAAATTGAGCTCCATTATTTGTTCTGGTTAATGATACAGATGAATTAGAAGTATCGGTTCCTGTAGGTGAACTTTGCCAATACCATGTCACACCACTTGGGGGATTAGCCCGTGTAACAGTAAAACTTCCACATACTTCAGATACAGTAGGAGTTGCAGGTGCAGCCAGTCCGGGTCTAATATTATTATAATACATAAAGCTTCTTGCACTACTCCATTGTCCTGTAGAGTTATCCCGGGCTCTTAAATAATAAACTGTTCCATTGGGCGATCCCGTAGTCAGTTGCAGAACTTTAGAAGAGTTTGCAGTACTGGTTCCTGTTGAAGTACTCTGCCAATAGTAAGTAACACCACTGGGAGGGTCCGCTCTCACTAATACAGCGTACCCACAATTGTGTGAAATGCTGGGGGGTGGGGGTGTAGTAGGAACATATTCATTATTTTCAAAGGAGTCTTTAATATTTTCCATTTCATTTGAGGGAAGAGTAAAACCAATAAATAATAATGACGAAAATATGATAGTTGTACTTATTACTAGATTTTTCATAACAGATATCGGTTTTAGTCTTTATAGTGGTATTTGTTTTCTGATAATAAATGCCCTTCCTGGTCCCTTACAGCCTGTAAACGCCCAAGGGTATCATATTCATAATAGGAAGAATACCCACGTGGGTCCGTCATACTTGTAATCCCTACCAGGTGATTATAGGTATAGGATGTGACCATGGCATCGGAGTATGTGTTGCGTAAGTCATCAAAAGCATCTATTAATCCGCTTTGGTCGGTATTTGATAAATCTTTAAGATTCTGAATGGTAGCAGGAGGGATCGTAGAATACTGCAGGTTTTCAATTTTAGCTATAGGGTATAAATCATTATATCCCCAGATGAATGAAACGTATTTGCCACCTTCAATCAGATATTCTTCTAAATTTCCATTGGTAGTGTTATATCGGGTGTAGGTTACTTTTTTATCTTTTAATTCATCAATAATATGATCACCTTTCTTTGAAAATACATATCTGGGTAACAATAAAGTTCCAAACAGCCCGTATTTATTTTTGTTTTCAGAAAGTTTATATTCAACGCCTGTCTCATCCACTTCGTATTTTTTTATGGTAATGGGTGGATCTATCCGGTTTGCATTAATCAAATCGTCCATATATGGATGATCGGGCATGTTTGCTAAATCAATTGGGTACTCATATTGGGTCACCTGGGAGTGATTATCTATAGAAGTCGTAACAGTTTCCTGTTGCAATTGATTTTTTGAGTTATAATCATATGTAACTGTAGAAACCAGTGTTGGAAGTTCGGTTTCAGGATCATAATTGGTTATCACCTTACTTTTCAATACGGATTTACCTGCCTTCACCGGATAAAAATGTAAAAAGTTATACCTTGAATCGACACCTATCATAGACACTAAACTACCGGCACAATGGTATTGCTTTGGAAAAAAATTAGATTTATAGGCCCAGTAATCCTTAAACTGTTTAATTTGATAGGCATAATTTTCTGAGAGTATTATTTTAAAGGTTGGCTCAGGACCAGTTGGAGTTGTATTTTCTTTAATTATTTTTTCCTTAAGCATTCCATTGTCAAAAGGAATTATACCGGGAATACCCGGTAACACTCCTCCTCCGTAATCATTCAACCGATCCGGTTGATTTTTATATTTAAATACTTCCTGCCCGTTTTTTGCTGCAATACCATAATTAATTGCTACTTCATCATAACCAACTGCTGCACCGGAAGCACTGAATGAATATTGAACGGTCGGATTCGAATATAAAGTATTATTTTCATGTTCTATTCCTTCATAACAAGTGCCATAGTCAGGAGGTAGCCCAATCCAGGAACATTGGGTAAAGATTGAGCTATTATGATCAGCACGTTCCTCCATATCCTCCAGGTTAAAGCTGTGGTAAAATACCGGCTTCGTCATCATTTTACCACCGGTGTATGTATAGATTTTTTCATTATATTTTTGGCCGTTGTCTAAGTAGTCTGCTATGGAACTTATTCTAAGTCCCCCACCTATATTTTCAAAATTTTCAGAAACAATATCTTTGTATCGTATACTTATACTCGCCATAGCAACTCCGGCAGTACCAACCCTGTCATCCGGATAATTAGCAATAATTTTGTAACGCCCCGGGGTTAGGGGTTTATACACTTCCTTATAACCACATGGAATTTCATTTCCGAAGATTGAGGTCTTATCAAAAATCTCCGTAGTCCAGTTACCATTAGTGTGTTGTTTTAATAAAAGGGTATAAAGCCCGTCTTGAGGATGGCCGGAAAAAGCAAAACATTCACCCATACTTTGTCCATTACAATTATCGGCTCCTTCACATAAAAGGGAAACAGAGAGTCTTGCAGGGTTAATGGGTTGTGTATTTTGATATAAACCAATATCGGGTACATCAAAAATTATTTCATCTATGCCATTTCCCCAATCTGTCGCTGAAACCAGTTTATCGACTATTTGGTTGCTGGTTCCCGGTAAATCATCAAAAGTATTTGCTTCATAATTTATTTGAGTATTGCCCCCGGTTGGCTGTGTTATTTTTGTTAAGATCCCCGCTTTCATATGAGTTGCACTGGCCTTTCTTTTGGCTGTACCATTATGATTAATAAAAGCCAATGGCAGGCTTTGGTCATAATAACCTAATTCGTTATAATCGGGCAATAAAGATTTATTCGTCTTAACACCGTTAAAATATCCCCATAGGTCTTGAGCCAGGGATGTTTTGTAAGGTAGGGGGGTATTGTCATATTCAAAAGTATATATAGGATGCTCACTTAAATTTGCATTTCGGATTTGATTTGTAAATTGAACAGAATTTAATCTCAACCTCTTACTTTTAAGATCAGCAGATGGATTGTAGGCAGCTCCCAATCCGCAATCTCCTAATTCAGTTTGAGATAAACTAATCCAATCACCATACTCAGCCGAACCTTGGAAATAGCCGTAAGAAAATCGAATAACTTTTTTAAGGTCCAGATCATCATAAATGGCAATATGGTTTAGCTTACGTTCATTTTGAATATCAGACCTTGAAGAAGTAAAAAATTTTATTTTTGTTTTTTCAGTATTAATTTCACTTATAACATAATTGTTATGTGTTGTAAAAGTGCTGCTGTAAGATTTGTTTGTACTTATCTGTTGATGGCCATCCTGGCTTAGTACCCCATTTTTAGAATAGGTTTGCGACAAGGAGGGCAGGGATGTTGAAGTATAGGAACTATATATAAAATCAATTTCTTTTTTATTAACTGAAACTATTTTAGTAAGGTAATAGGTGAAATTTTGACTAAAATATCCTAAAGTTTGAGTGCAGGGATTTCCGCCGGTTGGAGTGTTTGATATAGATTTTAAATCAAAGTAATATTTTGTGCCATCTGTATCAATTGCCATGAGTCCACCGCTGTTCAGGTCGCTTGTTTTAAATTTAATATTACTTCTGTTCAAAGGGAGAAACCCGCCTGAATTTGGTTTAATGAATTTACCCGACAGGCCGGCGAAATTATACATATACAGGTCATATACATTTTCGCTTCCCACTAAAGTTTCATCATACGTAGTATTTTGCCCACTTGAATTTTTAAAAATACAACCTCTGGCTACAACATTATAATTATCAGGGTATTCGGAATTTACATCTTCAACATAATATGGAATAGGAGGGTTAGAAACTTTATTAACAGATCGTGTCCCTTCGGAAAAGTGAATTACGCCGGGGCCATTTAAAGTCCATCCAAGCCCTACCCATCCTGCTTCTTCGGTAACTTTTAAACCATTACTATAATAACTTAATGACAGAGGAAAATTTAAGTCACCTTCAGTAATTGTATGTATAGGTATACTGAATTGAGAAGTACCGTTATAAGTATTAACAGGCACATCCGCATATTTAATTAGTGATGCAACATTAGGAGGAGGAGGAATAATTTTATTTTGTATATCTTCTTGAGACCAGATGTTAGTAAATGAGGCTAAGAAAAATAGTAGAAGAGCTCTTTTCATAATGTGAATTTTACTGATGAGTATAATGAGTTGTATTATTCATTTTGCTTAAAATATTCTCTTTATTATTCACTGCCTCCTTTTATATAGTGACAAGTAGTGAATAATATTCAAATTAATGTCTGAAAATCAAAGAGAAAACAAAAAATAGAAGTCCCTTAAAAAGAAGAATGTTTTCATTACATAGTTGGTCATAGTTTTAATATTATTTTATGCTGTGAACCGCATTTGGGTGATACTAAACAGCAGTATTTTGATTTTTGGTCAAGGGAAAATATTGATAAATCTGTAAGAATTACCAGTTTCAAACATAAGTATTTTAATTTTAAAATTAAACTTCCTTTGTTAAGATTTTATTAACAATTGTTCTTACAACATCACTTAAAAAATTAGGGGTACAATCTACAGTATAAAAATTTTTATTCCTAAAAGTTGTAGTTGATATTTATAAATATCATGTTCATGTTTAGTTTAAAATATTGATAAACAATTATTTATGAATTTATCTTTTTTAAAGTTTTTGGCTTGTATTCTTAATTTTGGAAAAGAAAGGTAAGCTGTATGGATGAGAATTATGATAAATTATAGCAGTAAGGAGTAGGGATAGAAAATTGCTTTTCATTTTCTGTTTAAAAAATTCAGAGAGATATGTTTTAGCAAGCCCAGAATCACCAAAACTCAATCCAAAACATTTTTAGTAACATACCACCGCCAGCCAATAACAGCCATTTGCAGTTTTGTAGCCTTTGCCAGGTCCAAACGCTTTTTTGAATATGAGGGCAGCAATGCCTTATTCAATTTTGCCAGGAGTTTAAAAAATGTTTTTTTCATTGTTTAAATTTTTGAAAAGGCTGATGCGGTTAACATCAGCCTTACTATAGGCCTATGTTGTTTGTTTATCCTAAAATTATAGATAAAATAATTGTTAGTAAAATTTTTAGAAGTGTAATAATCATCGTAGTAAGTTTTATAGTTAAAAAATAATTTAAAACCATACCTGCAAAAATGTAAAGAATGTTTCCGGCCGTAAAATATTGAAACCCTTAATCATTTTTTTTAATATGTTTATTTAAGCTACAATATTCATGGATTACTTCCAAAAACCTATATTTTATGCGGCTTCCGGGAGCAAAAAAAACACCTGGATTTAAACCATGTGTTTTTTGGACTTTTTATTTTAGTGTCAGTTTACTATTAGAATTGATTTATAATTACAGCATAGTGGATGTAATAGATAAATAGCTAGATGGTGTGTTGGTAAAAATCCTTATCTGCAGAATAGTTAGAAAATCCCGACCATTCGGGACGAGATTCAGAAATCACGCAAAAGCGTGATGACGCGCCCCGACGCTTCGGGGTTTTCTAACGGTTTTTGACTGAAAGTCAAAAAATTCCTCAGATAAGGCGCCGTTTTCTTTGTTTACTCGCAGTTTTAATTTAATAAAAGGTGCTCGTGAATCTCGCAAGCTCGATTTCTTACTTTTGGGTGAGCAAAAGAAAGGAAATAAGTAAAAAATATGTTACAGTCAAGCTTCTGAAAAAAAACCGAGTTCTTAAATCGAATAAAGGAGTTTAATAAACTACAGGGTTTCTGAAGTGGAGTTCATGAAGAATAAAGAGAAAACTTTTACCCCAGTACATTACTCAATTTAAACATCGGCAAGTACATAGCTATTAAAATTACGCCAACTATTATTCCCACAAAAACAATAATCAGGGGTTCCATAATTGTGGATAGCATTTTGGATTTTTGTTGTACTTCAATATTGTACTGGTCATTTAACCGTTCAAAAATGAATTCGGTTTGGTTGGTTTCTTCGGCTACTTTTACCAGAGAGATCATTTTGTTGTCAAACAACCGTGTTTTTTTCATGCTGTCACTTAAACTATGGCCTTTGAGCACATTCTGTTCCACATCGTTCAAGGCTTCCTGCAACGGGTAAAAGTCAATCATCTTTTTTACCAGTTGTATACTGTTTACAATTGGTACTTTTGAGGTAGTTAAAAGGGAAACTGCCTGTGTAAACTGGGCCATATATACATTCTTAACAAAGGGGCCTATAACGGGCATTTTCAACAGTAAATTTCCTTTAAATTTTTTATACCACACCTTTTTTGCAAAGGTTTTTCTGAATATTACCGGGACCAGCAATAAAATAAGCAGGAGCCATCCGTAGCCTTTCATAAGATCCGCAAGATTAATTATAAATTCGGTTACCCCGGGCAGTTCTACATTATTCTGTTTAAAAATATCCTGGAACATAGGTACTACATACCGGAGCATAAAACCCACAATAAGTATGGCGGTAACTAAAATAATAACAGGGTAGGTGAGTGCAGAAATAAGGTTTCTACGCTGTTCATTTTTACGGGAATAGAATTGGCCTAGTTGCTCAGCAACTTTACCTAAAGTACCGGTTTCTTCGCCGATTTTTAATGAATAAAATTCATATTCGGTAAACTCGTTTTTATTTTCTGTAGTTTCTGAAAAACTTTTACCATGTACAATCTCCCCGGCAATACCATTTATAAAAGAATTTAAATTCTTGTTTTTTTGATTTTCAGCCAGCAACACCAAAGCATCTTTCAGGGCAATACCGGCTTTTAGCAAAACACTCAATTCCGTATAAAAATCTTCTTTCTTCTTATTAGAAAAAGATTTTCCGAAAAAAGTGATCTCCTTTTTTAATAAAGACGATAAGTCACTTTGAGACTCTCCGGCCCCTTTTTCAGGTTTTGATATGTTCTCAAGGTTAAAAGCCATTAATTCATATATAGGGTTGCATCATTTTTTTTGTAAATAAAGAGGATTTTATCCTGAGATTCCTTACCGGTTACTAATTTAACAGCATTAAGAAAACCGGAATTCACCTTCTTTCCATCAAGCAGCAGTTCAAAATCCTGAAGCTGAATATCAAAAGTATCTATAGTTCTTATAATCTTTTCATTTTGTATTTTATAGGTTATGGAATCTATTTCATTTTTAAACACAAGCTCATCGTTCTTGTATTGTACTTTTTCGAACCGGTTAAAGTCTATCCACAGTGCCTGTTCCAATATATCCAGGCGTGTAGCATTATTTAAATTATAAGAAATACCGTTCATGTGCCTCTGAACAAGGCTTAAAACCGAAAAAGCCATGCCCACAACCAGTAAAGTAATAACAATGGCTACCATCATTTCACTTAATGTAAAAGCTTGTATTTTATTGTTTATCTTCAATGGTGATGGTTCTTTTTAAAGTTTTCTGAGTTTCCGTATGCTTCGCTTCAATGGCGATAGTTGACAGGTTTTGTTCGGTCACCTTAGCAGCGGACACTTGCCAATTATCAAAATCGGTATTATAAGGGAATTTTATGTTGCCGGATTGAATATCATACTCAAGGAGGTTCAGTTCAGTTTCAATTTTTTGGGTGTTGAATTTCATGCTGTTTAAAAATAAATTATTCAACACCATGCTGGAAATCATAAAAATGATCACAATAAGTACAGTGGCAACTAAAGTTTCCATGAGGGTAGAGGCTTTTATTTTTTTTAATACACCCATTTTACTACTTTTTTGACCCTGGTTTCCATGTTGAGTCCGACGTACTCTACCGGTAATTCACTATTTAATATTTTACCGTGATAAATATGGTTTTGATATACGGAACCGAATTGTTTTGCAATGAATTTGGATGTAAAAACGGAACCGTTAACTGTTCCTTTAAGCTCTAAACTTTGGTCGCAATATACTTCACCGAATACCTGTGCATTTTCTTCAATTACAATCTGCGGATTGAAATTCATAGTATTATCCTTTCCCAAAGAAATAACTATCCCCTTAAAGATAGTTCCCTTTCCTATTTGAACCTGGTTTACATTTTGCTGCTGAAAATTGGTTTCAATGTTGGGAGCGGATTGATCATTCAGAATCAGGGCCGACGGATACTGTATATTACAATTGCTGCCAACTTCTATTTTTTTTGAAGCGATTGCCTGAAAATTTCCTGTAGAACCACTCCTGATCTCAATTTCTGGTGCCGATAAAATAACGTCTTTTAGTATTGATGACGGATCAACAATAATTTTTTCCGTACTCTGCACAATGATATTCCCGATAAGGGTTGAGGCTGATAAATCCAATGTTCCGGCATGAAAAACATACTGTACCGGGTTTTGAAACGAATTCTTAAATACAGATTTCGGTTTATACTTTAACAGTTCATTGTTACCCGGTTTAAAATTGGGCTGTGAGAGTATTTCTATGGATTTTTTTACTTCGGGGGACAGTTCCGGTAATATGTTTTTGCTTACCCGGGATTCCCCATAAATAAAAGTTTTGGAAAAGTAGGAGGTGCCCGAAATGTTACCGGAGCGCACTCCTTGTTTTGGCACATAGGCCAGCCCTTCAATTTTGGTATTTCCAACTACGACCAACGGCCGGTTGTCATCTACCAAATATAAGGCCGGACGTTCTTTTGCAGGATATTGCCCGCCTGCTAAAGCAGTTTTTATAAAGCTCTTGTTTTTATTTTTGGAAACCACACTTACTTTCTCAAATACACCCCATTCACTTTTTGATACCTTAATACTTTTATCCCCTTCACTTAAAAACGGAATTGTAACGGAATCATTTTCCCTGATCGTATTTTGAAGTGCATATGCAATGCCGATGTCCGCATGTTTTACAGTCTGGATGGTTACATCTGTTTGTTTGCCAAATAAATTATGAATGTGAACCAACGTTAAGAATGAACCCAGTAAAAGGGCAACGACTACGCCAATAAAGACAACAAATTGGAGTGACCCGGCTTGTATTTTGGCAAAAATCTTCACTGTGGGTTTAATTTTATGGTTTTGCTTTTTTTGTTGTAGTTTACAGTAATTTCTTTTTCGTTACCCTTAACAAGCTTCACACTGTCAACTACATTATTTATTTTCATTAAATGCTGCCTGTTATTGATATGCACAAAAAATATGCTCTCATTGGTGTTTTGATCTCTGACCATCCCGGAATAGCTAATGGGTATTTCGATTTCCTGCGGCTTAACCACTCTTGGCTTTGAAACTGTTTTAGGTTTTTGAATCGTACCCAGAAACGGATCCCTGTAATCGGCTTTAATACTAAAAGTATCAGTCTCTTTTATAGGTTTCGGATTAAAAGAAACTTCCGAATTTTGTTGAGGTACAACTACATCATTAGAACTGAGGGAGCTAATTATTTTATAGGCGATAAGCCCCCAGATAATGAGTACAGCAACTAACAGGATATAGGTGTTTCTTTTGTTTTTCATGGTTCAGTTGTGTCTGATGTCCGATGTCTGATGTCCGGTGTTTTTTGTTGTCTGATGCCGGATGACCGGTGTCCGGTGTTGTTTGATGCTTGGTGTCCGATGACCGGGGTTTGTTATTCGTTTTTATTTAATCTTTATGCATTCTAAAGCTATCATCAAGCATCCGTCTTTCTTTTTTATCCGGTGTCGGATGACCGATGACCGATGTTGTTCGATGTCAGATAACCAGTTTTGTTTGATATAGGATCGATGTTTTTATTTCATTTCAACCTTTTACATCTGCCACCCGTCACCGGACATCCGACCTTTTTTCAACTTTTCACACCCGACACCCGACACCCGACACCCAGCATCGGGCATCCAACATTAATTTATCTTTTTTCTAAAGGCTATCATCCTGTTCATTAATTCAAAACTATCGGCATAGTGTTTTTCAAATTCCTGTTCTGTAATATAATTTCTTCTCCTGCTTTTATGTAGGCATGTAACTACTTCCGCCAATGATCTTATTGCATATCCCATAAATTTTTTAAACTCGGGATTGGATTGTCCAATTGAACCTTCTGAAATATTTAGTGCTACAGAATCTATAGCTCTCATCATTTGAGATGTAAGATTATACATTTCGGCTTTAGGAAACTTTGTCGTTACTGCATTTAGTTCTTCTGCAAAATCCATTGCCTTCAGCCAAATAATTAAATCTTCAAACTTAAATTTCATTTATCGCTTTCTTGTCCGGTGACCGATGCGCGATGTCCGGTGTTTTTTATTTTTTATTTCACTTCAACCTTTTGCCTTGTCATCCGACACCCGACATCGGTCATCCGACCTTTTTTGTTTGTAACTACCTTAAAATTTAACTTTCCCTAAATATTTTATTCATTTGTATTAACTTCCTTGTACACCCGACACCCGACACCCGACATCTAACCTTAATTAACAGTCAGGCTAAACGTTTCAGAAACCTCACTTTCATTTCCGGCAGCGTCAAAAACTTGTGCATTCCAGTAGTACGTATCGGCTGCAAGGTCTGTTGAAAAAGCTTTGCTACTTCCTTCGTCTTTTAAGAAAAGTGTTTCCAGCGATTCATCTGTGTATATATAAATACTGTCTGTTTCTTCACTGCCGGATATATCTTCGCGCGTCCAGCTAAAATTAATAGTGCCGGCACTTTCTGTAGCTTCATCCACCGGGGCAGATAGTTGGGGTGTATTAGGTTCTGTTATGTCGATGGTAATGTTCCGGTTGCTGAATAAGGTACTCTCCGTATCATTCTGTGCACGTACCTGCCAGGTAAAGTCCCCTTCGGTAAAAGTAACATCCATAGTGGTTTCAGTAATAATTTCTTCCAATACAATTTCTTCGCCATCGTCCAGTATTTGTACCCTGTATTCGGTGGCATCAGTAAGGCTCCCCCAGCTTAATGTTATCTCTGTCTGGTTTGTGATCAAATTGTTTCCGGGGGTATTTAAGATGACTGTATTGCCCGCAAGGCCATCTGTTTCCGATACAGAAAAAGTATTGGCAGTGTACTCGGTTTCATAACCGCTATTAATGGCTTTGATGCGCCATTCATAATTCCCCGGCACTAATTCTTTGGTAAATGAGGTTCGGTGTATGGTACTGTCCAACACTACTTGTGATGCGTTTTCAAAATTGGGGGTAACCACCTGCAGCACATAATCGTCGGCATCCTCAACAGCTTCCCAGGTAAAGGTAGTGACATTGGATTGTATTACCGCTCCATTTTTAGGCGCTACCACTACAACTGTTTCCTCGGAGATGTCGTGAACCCCGGTAATATCATCACAACTAAAAAGTAATGTACATACAGCTGCCAGAATACTTATTTTTTTATAACCGGTTTTCATGTTTACAATTTAAAATAATTGATTTCTTTTTCTTCTTTTTTCGCTTTGGAAGCCTTTTGATAGGTCCCGGAAGGGCAGGAGTCCCACGAATCAATAACATCGGCCACAACAATTTGCTTATCTGTATTTTCCTGCCAGCAAAAACCCGATACACTGTATGCAAAAGGTACACTCTCCCCAAAATAAATATTGGCCACCGCCCCGTTTTTATCAACAATTTCCAGATAGGATTTTTTAAGATCGTAACTGTATGTTAAGAATACACTTTCGGCATTTGTGATTGCCTGTACCTGGTTGTTGTTAAAAGCTACGGAAAGTGAAGTAATTGCTTTAATGTCCGGTTGGTTTTTTAAATAATTCAGTACTCCTGGATCATTGTTAACGGCATGTATGTATCCGGTTTTATCAATAATGTGGAGTTCGGCAAACTGCGGTTTGTTTTCCAGTGAATCTATATACACGAGCCCAAGTTTATTGTCGTGGGATGCTTTAAGGTAGGTATTGAATTTACTTTTATTGAAATTTGTAGCCTGGGCTTTAATGCGGACTTTATTCTGGAACTGGGGTATGGCGGTAGTCCTGAATTTATATTCGAGCAGGCTCCTGCCCGGCAAGCCTATATTGCCCAATTCTAAATCAGCGTTGGTTGCATTTTTAACTTCATGGTTTACAATAACGGGTTTGCAGCTAAAAAAGAACAGGGGAATAAAAAGGAATGCAATTAGTTTTTTCATGTGTTAATCATTTGTTTTTTTAGTGGACACATGGAATCTCCAGTATTATTTTATGTAAGGAGATTTCACCGGGAAAAAATATATGCTATAATCAGGCTTTAAATGTAGCCAATTTATTATAAGTTTAAAACTTAAAATATGAGTTTGTACATGATATTTATGAATTTCATGTTGTTATTTAAAATAAGAATAAAAAAAAGCTCCTTTCCCTGGTCAGGGAAAGAGCCTGTACCGAACTCGTTTCGGTATGGGTCCTACGCTAAGCGTAGGAGACGGAAGGGTAGAACTATTCTGTAAAAAAGCCACCACCTCCCCATCCCCCTAAGGCGGATGGTACTCCCCCGGCCCTTCGGGGCTCAAGGAGGAGAGCTTTAAAAGATATAATAAAGGATGGAGAACTTTACTTTTAGTCTTGGAGTACTGCAGAAAATCAATCTAAAAATAAAAATGATTCTTCGCCCCGACCCTAAAAGGGTGGAATCATTTTTAACCGAACCAATTAACCAATAACAATTACCTTAATAACTTTTTAAGATGGTGGCTTCGAGAATCCTCAGCCACCATCGAGAACCTAAAATAAGCCCCATCCGTCAATCCCCCGATGGTGGGATTGACACCCCGCCTGAACGGACGGGCAGGCTTCCCCAAAGGGGAAGAAAGCATAAAAACAATTACTTTTCTAAAAGAAGAACCATCTATTTTCAAATGATAAAGGGACTCGAAATGGAGTCCCTTTAATTGTATGTATATATTATTGGTTTAATCCCTTCCTCCCAGAAAGCTCATTGCAAAGTAAACCAGTGTTGCCAATGAACCTATAGCGGCTACCACATACGTTCTTGCAGCCCATTTGAGGGAATCTTCGGCTCCTTTGTATTCTTCGGGGGACACCATATTTTTATTCTTTAACCATGCTAAAGCCCTGTTACTTGCATCAAACTCCACAGGCAAGGTTATAAAGCTAAACAATGTACCCATACCAAAAAGTATAAGTCCGACGAGTAAAACTGTTTGTCCCAGTCCAACATTTGCCATGGCCATTAAAGCGATACCACCAAAAATCACCCATTGCGATAACCCGGAGGCCACGCTAACCACGGGCACTAACTTAGAACGCATTTGCAGCCATTCATAGCCTTTGGCATGTTGTACTGCGTGTCCGCATTCGTGTGCAGCAACGGCGGCGGCGGCAGCATTACGCTGGTTATAGACCCCTTCACTTAAATTAACCGTTTTGTTGGTAGGGTTATAATGGTCTGTAAGCATTCCCGGGGCAGAAATTACCTTTACATCAAAAATACCATTGTCATTTAGCATTTTGGTGGCAATCTCGGCACCGCTCATCCCATTCCTTAAATGCACCTGTGAGTAGTGTTTAAATTTACTCTTTAACCTGGCACTCACTATCCAGCTGATTAAAGCAATACCACCTATTAATATATAATATCCGTACATGTCTTTTTTAATTTTATTGATTCACAAATTTATACTATCCTTAGCAAAAACCTCACCATTTTATATTTATTATAACAATATGAAATTTTGTCAGTTGGGAAGACGAGTTTAGAATTCAACTTCACCCGACATAAGAAAAAAGACGCTAGACACAAGATATTGTTTTTTGGATAAAAACGGTCAACTCTATTCAGGGAACTACACGATAATTCTGCATTCTGAATTCATAATTTTAAAATTCGTACTTCGTAAATCGTACTTCGAGAAGGGCTATAAGATTTTTTACTATGTTTAACGATGTTGCATTTATGTCCCTGAAATTCGTTGGATAAATGTAATTAATAGAGTTTATATGTGAGTTGACAGTAATAGGACCTCGGGCTTTCTCAACTAGTTCGACTTGAGGTTGTAACATTTTAATGACACAGTCGTCTTCCTAAAAAAAAGAAATGAATTCAATATGAAAGACGAAACTTCAGAGGATTTTAAGATAAAACTTTCGGGAACGTGGATAACGGCAATGTTTTGTTATCACTGGTCTTTAAGCCAAGCATATCAGTTTAGGAGATATGATAAATAAAAATGTCGGAACACCAGTTTCTAGGAAATGGGATTCAATATTGTTTTTTTCTGCAGGCATTTTGATGTTGGTAAATGTAGCATTTCTCTGGATTAGATATTACTCAAATGTTCAACTGTCTATACTTTGGGCTGCGGTTCCCGGAATCTTTGCACTTATAGCAAGTATCATTGGGCTTCTCAAACTGCACCCCCGAGTCTCGTCCACCAAGACACCGTGGTTGGCTCATAGCGGAGCCGGATTCGCGTTAATGGCAGGCGTTGCGCTTTCCATAGCGACTATTTGGATATTTAGTATAGCCCTATTTTCTGGTGGAATTTCAGAACCTCTGCCTAATGGTGTTCAAGCTCTAATCGGTGTTTTTCTGGTCGCTATGGTAATGGCATTTATTTTTAATGCCGCTGCCTTTCTAATTAATAGTTCCTCTCGAAATATCGGTTATTTACTAATGGTTCCCGTGGCTTCATGGGGTCTAATGTTCATTGTAGGAATAATAAATGGTTTAGAATCAGGATGATCATTAGATCAATACACTAATGGGCTTATCGCTGTAGCTTTTTTAAGTATTGGGTTTCTCGTTAAAAAAGTTTGATTACTGTAATTCTAAGAGCATCTTCAAACTTTAAAGAGGGTTTTGATTTCATTCTTCAACTTCACATCCGTCACCTGACATCGGACACCACTTATGTTAATTGTTAACAGTTAATGGTTAATTGGAGGAAAACTGTCAACTCTATTCAGGGACGTGAAACACACGACATACGAAAAAAGACACAAGATACAAGAGGCAAGACATTGTTCATTGGATAAAAACGCATATAATTTAGTAATTTTCAATCTTAAATCAAACATCATTCTGAATTCTGCATTCTGAATTCATAATTTGCTTCCGTCACCCGACACCGATCATCCAACCCCACCCCAATAATTCTGCATTCATAATTATTCATTCAAAATTAACATTCGCGGTGAAAAAATAAAATAATCGACGCATTTTTGCGGTAAATAATTCGTATTTTTACCGCAAGTTAATTTTGGTAATGGCAAAATACATCTACGAACATAAAAACTGGACGGATTTTTCGTGGGATGACAAAGCAATAAATGCCGTATTTGGCGAGGTTCGGTTAATGCAGGGCAAAATTATCGGACAGATGAACGCCCTTGGCTTTTCTACTAAGGAAGAAGCTACGCTTACCGCATTAACCTTAGACGTGGTTAAATCATCTGAAATAGAAGGCGAATTGCTCAATTACAACCAGGTACGCTCGTCAATAGCAAGGCGCTTGGGTATTAACACAGCAGGACTTGTGCCGAGTAGTCGTCATATAGAAGGCGTAGTAGAAATGATGCTTGACGCCACCCAACAGCACGTCTTACCTTTAACCGAAAAACGTTTGTTTGGTTGGCATGCTGCTCTGTTCCCAACAGGGTATAGCGGGCCTTATCAAATAGAGGTTGGACAATACCGTACAGGTGAAATGCAAGTGGTTTCCGGAGCTATGGGCAAAGAAAAAGTGCATTATGAAGCCGTAAAATCCAATTTTGTAAAAGCGGAAATGGACACGTTTTTGAATTGGTTCAACGACGACGACCATCTTGACCCTGTTCTAAAAGCAGCTATAGCCCATTTTTGGTTTATTATCATTCACCCTTTCGATGACGGAAATGGTAGGATTGGAAGAGCCATCACCGATATGTTGCTTGCACGGGCAGAAGGAAGTGGAGAACGTTTTTATAGTATGTCTAGCCAAATATTAATAGAACGCAAACGCTATTATGAAGTATTACAAAGCGTACAACATAGTTCAAAAGACATAACCGAATGGCTACACTGGTTCCTGCATTGTCTAAAAAATGCCATGTTGGCAACAGAAGACACCATGCAAAGAATATTGCGCAAAGCCGAGTTTTGGAAATTACACGAAAATACGCCAATAAACGAACGTCAACGCTTCATACTCAACAAACTTTTTGACGGTTTTGAAGGTAAACTACAAACCTCAAAATGGGCGAAAATGGCCAAAGTCTCTACCGACACCGCCTTGCGTGACATCAAAGACTTGATTGAAAAAGGAATCTTACAACAAACAAATGAAAAAGGGCGAAACGCCAACTATGAATTAACCGACTTTAAATTCGAATGACCGCTCATTTAGAGTTCAGAGTTATGAAAATGGACGTATAACCACAAGACAAAAGATACAAGACGCAAGACGAAATTTGTTGTCCCGAAATTTAGGGAGTGTAATCGTTTAACCTACGGTTATTAATTGGTTTAAAACGGTCAACTCTATTCAGGAATGTTCACTATACGAAACACAGTTAAATGAGTTGACTATAATTAGGGTTTTATGGGAATTAATACTTTCAATAAATCCATTAAGTTTACTTCTATTAATTCCTGCAATAGTATTTTTATTTAACACAAGGGAAAACGGACAATATATTCCTATCGCATTAACAATTATAATATCAACATTCGTTTTGTCTTTTAGCCAAGGAAAACAATATTACTTTTTCCCAATTATTTTGACTTTATTGCCTTTTGGTGGTATCTGTTGGGAAGCTAAAATATTGAATAAAACCAAATGGCTGATTTACCCGTCATCAATTGTTTTATTCATAGGCGTAACTTTAATTCCTTTTGGAATGCCAATATATTCCTTGGAAAATTATATTAATTACGATTATCAATTCGAAAAAAAAGAAATTGAAGGTGGGGAATATGGAATTCATTTTGAAGAGAGATATTCTAAGCAAAAATGGGAGGAAACAATGTTTCACCTAGGAGAAATATATGATAGTTTACCAAAATCTGAAAAGAAAAATACCTTAATATGGGGAAAACATTATAGCCAGGCTGGGGCGGTAAATTTATTGGGAGCGGACTACAATTTGCCTGAATCTTTTTCATATCACGGAAGTTTTTACATTTGGGCTCCTACGGGTCAAATACCCAAAACAATTATTGCATTAAGAAATGGTGATGCCGGAATTGATTTTTTTGAACCGTACTTTGAGGAAGTAAAGCCCGCTCGAAAAATTTATAATCCTTATGCGGACGAAGAAAGCAAACTTTGGCAGACTATTTATATCTGCAAAAATCCTAAACAAGATTTTGATACCATGAAAATATTGTTTAAAAACAGAATATTTGAATAACAATCTAAAAAAATTAATTTCATACAACCAATATCATTGGGCTCAGACTATCCGCAATTTAGTTTAAAACAAGATGCTGATGCCCTTGAACGGCTGGATCTAACACCTGAGGAAAAGGAAAAAATCCGTTTCAGGAATGCAAAGAGATTACTTTTTCCTGATTGATTTATTAAAATGTAACGGTAAGGTCTATTTTTTTTTGAATTAATAATAATTATGTTTTTTAAAGAGTTGCAAATTGTTTTAAAGGGTGGCAGTTAAAAACTGATAATAATTATTAAATTACGATACTTAATATTATATTTGAATATGGATGTGAATATTCAAAATAAAAAAATTGAATTAATTCAGTGGTTATCAACTTTGGATGATATCTCTATCATTGAAAAAATCTTGAAATTGCGTGATCGTGAAAAAACTGATTGGTGGAATCAAATTTCGGATGCAGAGAAAGCATCTATTGAAAAAGGAATTAAAGATGCTGATCAAGGAAAACTAACTTCTCACTCTCAAGCAAGAAATTTTTATGAAAAGTGGTTATAAAATTTTGTGGACTGACCATGCCCTTTCCGAATTACAAAAAATAATTGAATATTTAGAAGATAATTGGACTGAAAAGGAATTAAAAATCTTCGCACGTACACTTGACCATACAGTCGAATTGATTTCAAAAAACCCTGACCTTTTTCAAACTTCAAAAGAAAAAACTAATGTTCGTTGGGCGGTAATATTGACTCATAACTCACTTTATTACAGAACAAGAGAAAATACTGTGGAAATATTGTCTTTATTTGATACTCGACAAAATCCCAAAAAGAAAAAGATATAACTGTTGATAATGACACTCGTTGCACAAACCAGTAAAATCATAAATCCCAGTAACGTATATACATAATTCTTGTTCCAACACCTTAAAAAATAATTCTATACATTTGAGGTTATAGCAAAGTTACTACTATGAAATTAGAGAAAATTAAAAGTTATAACCAGGTCTTGTTAGCTGTTTTAGGCACAGTTGGAGTGATTTTTCTAATAGTTGCTTTGATAGCTTTTATCTCAATAACAATATTGGAACATTCCAGGTTCGACAATGACAACGTTGAAACGGGAATTCTTTCTGATGAAAAAATTGAGGAGTTACAAAAAGAAAACAAACGAGAACAAGTAATATCCTACGAAACACTAAAACTAATAGATACTCTAAATTCCATTTATATCATCCCTGTTTCTCATAAAACATTGAATGAAAAAGAAAATATTAACGGTGCACTAAACGCTTTTACTTCATCAGAAAGTTATGAGTCGATAGATAATCGATACTCCGGCGGATTTTATGGCGCATTTAACAACATTATTATTTACGATTCAAATGACGAAACAAACAAAAAATTATTTGATGTACGTGTAAATTTTAATGATATAAATACAGAATACTTTGAAAAAGAAATTCTCCTATTGATAAAAGTAGCCGAAAAAGACACTTATAAAGATGGAGTAATAAACCTAAATGATTTTAAGTCACTTTACATATATTCATTTGAACAAGAAAAATTAAAAAAAGTGGGAATTGAAGGTATGGATGTTTACAATTATAAGTTCATAAACAATAGCAAAGATCTGGTAGTTGAATTTGGAGTTGATAAAAATGGGGACGGACAATATAAGGAATACAATGAACCGACTTTAATCAAAAAGTATAATTTTGAAAATGGAAGTTTAACAGATATCATTGACGAAAAAATAAGTGTAGAATTACAAAAAACGTTAGAAGGGACACAGAAGTAATATGGCATACCTTATTACATGGAAGCCAACATCTATAAATACCCACAAAAACATCTTACGGCATGGTTGTTGTTAATTTTCCTTAAAATTTATTTTTAAAAAAATCAATTTTTTCACCGATGAGGCAGCTTTAATCATTAATTACAGCTTGTAAGCCATTTCAAAATTCTAATGAAAAAAACATTAACCATTATCTCATCTTTAATTTTTGTTCTTGCAAGTTGTCAAACTAAAGAGAAAAAAGAATATTTGCGTTGGGTTGGGGATATTGAACAAAATAATGAAATAGACAATCCAAACTTTAAGGTTTGTAAGGGAGATGAAAAAATCCTTCAATATTTTAATACAGGAGAAGGCCCAAAGTATTTTGGTGAAAAATCAAGAATTCTAAATACTTTCAATGAAAAATACAAGCCCGTCACAGACCACACGCAAAACGGTTATATAAGAATCAGATTTGTCGTAAACTGCGAAGGAAATGCCGGACGGTTCAGGGTTTTACAATCCGATTATGAATACAATGAAATTCAATTTAATAAAAGCATTGTAGACCAACTTCTTAAAATAACCAAAGAAATTGAGAATTGGGAAATATTATATATAAATGGGATCCCTGTTGACTATTATCTTTATCTCATTTTCAAAATAAATGACGGACAAATAACAGAATTTTTACCTTAATGAAAAACTTCATTCTTTTAGTATTGCTTTTTTCATTTTCAGGTGCTTTTGCACAGCCTAATTGTGAAGCTTATAAATATTTTGGAGATACCTTGAAATACAAAGCTTGTAAAAAAGCAGAAGAAACCAAAGGTTATTACCAATTCAGCAAAGAATATCAAACAATTCTCGACGAGTCATTATCCATTGACCCGAGTTTTGACTATGCGTATTGGGCAAAATCTATCGCTTATTTAAAAAGTGGTGATTTTGTGACCTGGAAAAAATTAATAGACAAAGCTGTAGAACTTGATCCAAAATCTCATTTGGGATATAGGGGCTGGTGCCGTTATCAATTCTTCAGGGATTACAAAGGGACAATTAAAGACATAGAGGAATTAGACAGTTTGGTAGATCATAATATCGGACATTCGCAAAATGGAACGTATCACCTGAATATTGCCAAAGGATTATGCTATAAAGCGATTGGGGAAAAGGATAAAGCTATAAGAATCATTGAAAACCAGGTTAAATTAAATGAGGAAGAAAACTTTATCGGAGCTTATGACTATTTGCACCTTGGTGTACTCTACCTGGAAACGGATGAGTATGAAAAAGCTTTGGAAGTATTTAAAAAACAATCGGAAGCTAATGAGTTGGCTGAAAATCAATACTATTCTGCACTTGCTTATAAAGCATTGAACAATCAGATTGAATATAAAATCTGTTTGGAAATAGCAAAAGAACATTATCTTAGACAAAGCAAAATGTTTGACCCATACTCAAATCCGATGGACAAGATATATTTGGAAAACATTGAAAATGAGTTAAAAACAGCTTCAATGTTGGCGCCAATTAAAAATACAAACAGATGAAAAAATTTCAAACATCCACCCTCCTATTTATAACATTTGTTCTAGTGGCAGCTTCCACATTGAATATTGAACTTGAAACAAAATCACTCCTTGATAATAAAGTGGAGCTTAAAATCCCAAAGGGCTTTGAGATAATGCCTGAGGAATTAATAGAGTTAAAGTACCCTTCTGAAAGACGCCCCTCCTTAGTTTATTCAAATGAATCCGGTGGAATTAATGTAGCTCTCAACTGGACAGAAGATAAAGCAAGCCAGGAACTCATACCTCCTTACAAAGACAATTTCGTTCAGGCTTTTAAAAACATGTATCCTTCTGCTGACTGGAAAAACAGCGGGATCAAAATGATAAACGGAAGGAAAGTTGGCTATCTGGAATTAGTAATCCCTGCAATTGACACTGAAATTTATAACCTGATGTTTTTTACCGACCTTGACGGAAAACTTCTTCTCTGCACCTTCAATTGTACAAAGAAAAGCATTAATGAGTGGACTCCAGCCGCTAAAGAAATTATGAACTCTCTGAAAATAAAATAACTGGCGCCGGTAACTAAGTATTCGGATGGACCGGCACAGGCTAATGTGAATACAGTATATATACATGTGCTTAATACTACCAAACATTTTGAAAATTACCTCTACAAAACGACTTGCAACCCGACTGCTGCCCATTACTTTCCTAATATTTCCATATTTTAGCAAAAATTGTATTTAAAAATGAAAGTAGTCCCACAATTATTATATCAGCATGAAAAAGTAAAAAAAATAATGGTTGATGGACTTTCAAGTATAGTTTATAAAAGCATTGATACAATTGATACAGAAACTGACCACTATGTTGCAACCCACGTGTTATCCATAGTCTTAAAGGGTAAACTTAAAATTCAAACCTATTATGAAGGAGAACGCTTTCTGGCTTCTCAAAATCAAGTTGTATTTATCCCAAAGGGACGGTATATGATTTCAGATATCATACCCGAAAATGATGAGTTTGAAGCTGTTTTCTTTTTTATTGAAGATAATTTGATTAACAATTTCTTAGATTCAAAAAAAGACTTTCAAAGCAAGGGAAATTTTAACTATGTTATGAAATATTCAAACAAATTTAAAGTCTTCACACAAAGTATTCTTGCACTGTATAAAGAAAACACCAACAATAATTTCAAGGAAATAACAAAATTAAAACTATTAGAATTGTTGCACCTGTTTTATAACTCAGACCAGAAAAACAATTTTATGCAAATACTCACATCTCTAAGCAATATAACAAAGAGAAATATTGTAGAGATTATGGAAATTAATTTTGATAAACCATTATCAATCGAAGATTATGCCTTTCTTACCGGAAGAAGTGTTTCATCATTTAGAAGAGATTTTAGACGAAAATTTGGAATATCACCAAAAAAATGGCTGATAAGTAAAAGACTAGAAAAAGCAAAAGACCTTCTTGCCACAACAGATTTTAACATCAACCAGGTTTCATTGGAAGTAGGTTTTGAAAATGTTTCACATTTTATCAATTTATTTGGCAAAACCTATAATGAAACACCTAAGCAATTTCTTATCAGAAAACGAATGGTTAGTTTAATTTGACCGAAAAATGAAACTTCTGACTTTTTATAAGACTTCACGTTTTTAATGCCAGGTATATTTGTGTCTTACAACTAACACAAAATGAAAAAAACAGCATTATTAACAATTATTCTTATTGTCTCTTGCAAAACAGGCACTTCGGACTTAAAAAGAAAAAACATGAATGAGATAAAACGTGAAGTAACATCAAAAAGCTTTGTAGAATTACCGGCAGCTACAATTTGGGATAAACTGGTTTCTTTTGGAGGAACTGAAAAGTTCGTTCCCGAATTAATTGAAAAAGTAAATGTGCAGGGTGAAGGAATAGGAGCTATAAGGACAATACACCTTAAAGGAGGGGGTGAGATTGTGGAGAAATTGACAAAAATTGATGTGAAAAATTATCATATGGAATTCATTATACTCTCTACTCCCATGCCTATCCAGGAATATACAGGTGTATTTGAAGTACAAAAAATATCTTCCAAAAAATGTGAAGTACTTTTTATTTCTAAGTATAAAGTTTCCCGTGAAAATGAAAACGAAATGAAAAATATTATTAAAGGCTTCCAGGAAACTTTTATTTCTAATCTGGATAAGTAATGCTTGTTATATAAAAAGCAGTGCCGGCCATACGAATGCTTAGTTGTTATCTGCAGAAAGCATTAGGGTTGTAGCTGGCCACTTTCTGAAAAATTCTTATTTTTAATAAAAGTTGCTTATATGCGAGGCAACCTAAAAAGACAATACAACAATGACTGAACAACAAGATATACATTTTGAAATATTTGATGCAGGTAACCTGGTCCGGCTTGAGCCCATTGAATTAATAAAATATGACTCAGACATTGATTGGGACCAAAATTGGGTAAAAACAAAAATAACCGTTAAAGGTGGGAATTTTTCGGGACATTACCCGGCAGACATTCTGACCGTTGACTTTGAAAAATTTCAACAGGAGTTATCTCAACTTTACGACAACCTCAAAGGAACAGCTAATTTTAATGATTTAGAAGGATTCCTTGAACTTAAAATAGACGGTGATGGCATTGGGCACTTTGAAGTGAAAGTGAAAGCCTGCGATCATCCAGGGATCTATGGTAGTGAATTGACCTTTAAATTGACTTTTGACCAGACGAAACTAAAAGAACTTATTAGTCAACTTGACATAATTACAAAACAATTCCCAATAACAGGAGACCTTAAAATAAAAAACAGATAAAAGGCTGGCCATATTTTCACCAAATTTAAGTTCCGGGAAATCATTGTTTTTCAAGGTAAGTTTGTAACTTTAAGAAAGTCCCTCTTCTATTCTTATCTATTAAATTTAGAATCCCATGAAAACAGAGAAAGAGAAAATGATTTCCGGCAAACCCTATAAAGCTTTTGACAAAGAACTGTTTGCCGAACGTCAATATGCCAAAGAACAATTATATATACTCAACTCCCTTCATCCGAATAAAGTAGAGGAACGGGATGAAATATTAAAAACACTTCTAGGAAAAACAAAGAATAACTTTTATATAGAACCTCCCTTTAGATGTGATTATGGATATAATATTGAACTGGGCGAAAATTTTTATTCAAATTACAATTTAATCATCCTGGATTGTGCTAAAGTTTCCATTGGCGACAATGTTTTAATAGCTCCAAATGTGGGAATATATACTGCCGGGCATCCATTGCATTACGAAAAGAGAAACGAACAATATGAATATGCTTTTCCAATAGAAATAGGCAATAATGTCTGGATTGGAGGCAATGTGGTCATTAATCCGGGAGTTAGCATTGGTGATAACACTGTTATTGGCTCAGGAAGTGTTGTAACAAAAAATATTCCCGATAATGTAATAGCTGTTGGTAATCCTTGTAAAGTAGTCAGGGAAATAACGGATGACGACAAAAAATATTACTACAAAAACCTACCGTTTGAATAGAACTCTGACAATAACAGTACTGTACAAAATGTACGGCCGTGCTTGTTCTTTGCTAAAAAAATCCTACTTTTAATTATGATTTTATTTCGATAATGTCCCTGCAATCACAATAAATTTCATAAAACGCATTTATGAACAAAGAAATTCAGGCATATAACAACTCACAAGCTGAAGAGGACAAGAAAATCTGCGATACATTGTGTCAGGAGATAAACCGGCATTTGCCCGAAGCGGAGAATAAAATCTGGCATGCACACCCGGTTTGGTTTTTAGACGGCAACCCAATAGTTGGATACAGTAAATTAAAAAATTGTGTACGCCTACTTTTTTGGAGTGGAGCGAGTTTTGATGAAGAACAGCTCAAAATAAACACAGGGAAATTTAAGGACGCTTCTATTGGTTACACCTCGACAAACCAAATAAACAACGACGATGTAAAACGTTGGCTTGAAAAAGCCAGGGATATTCAATGGGATTACAAAAATTTGGTAAAAAGAAAAGGGAAACTGGAACGCCTGAAATGACAGGGTTCAAAAAATGCTTTAACAATGATAGTCCGACAATTTGCTGACCCTACCACATTAAACAGGCTTACCAATATTGAGCAGGACAATGATGAGAAAAAGATTGTCTGGCCAAACCTGATGGTAAATTCGACGGAATCAGATTTTAAAAAGAAACTAAGTGAAACTTCGCTCACATTACTATCTAATACACATGGAAAAGCAGATTGCAAAATTGACGGTCAACCGTTTAAAGTATGCTCCTCTGCCTTTTTAATTATCAACCCTTTTCAGCAATTGGAATACAGTATCGGCTCAAAGGAAAATATTGAAACAACCAATATTCATTTTAACTACTACTTTATTGCTGGCGAAAGTTAGGGCGGATGGGTGGATGTATCGGGCAAAGTATATTTTTTGGCGGATCCCCGCACCTTTACGGCGGGATACTTTATTGCATTTTTTGCTGTTTTACGGCGTAGCGCCTGCGGCAGGTCAATATGAAGCCGGTCGGCCAGCCGGGCAAGATAAAGCTGTACGTCGGCGATCTCGTCCGCCACAGCGTCCAGTTGCCCGGGACTGAGTGACCTTGATTCGTCCTCGGACAACCACTGGAAATGTTCCATCAGTTCGGCGACTTCCACGCTCAGGGCCATGACAAGGTTCTTGGGTGAATGGAACTGCTGCCAGTCACGCTCGTCGGCGAATTTCCGCAGATAAAGCGTCAGCGTGGCAAAGCTGTCCATATCAGATTCCGCAATCGGCGTCGTCATAGCTCCCCCAGGATCCAAATGCAATTGGACTGTCGGTGTAACTTTGCGCCAAAGTCAGGACCTCTGACGTGGCGGACGCCTGCATACAGATGTGAGCGGCTACGGTAATGACCGGTTTATCATAGGCGCCCAGTACTTTTTCAAGCGCTTTCAGATTTTTAATACGGGTAGCATTGACCTCCAGTCTGTTGCTGGACACCTTGATATTGAATAGATCCTTTTCAATGAATTGCGGTTTGGCCGTGGGTGAACTGCGGCCCGTTGTCGGTGCGTCTATGCGGATAGTTTGAGGTTGTACTTTGTTCGAAGGCCTGGATCGTTCCGACTGAGGTCTGTTGCGTTCCTGTTGTGTTCTCGTATTCACCCGGGTTTCGTCCGTGGACGGATTGGAACTACAGGCGGACACGACCAGAACGAAACATGATAATAGCAGGGCAACCCGCACAGACATATGCACCATAAACCTCCGGCATTTTTGAAGACAGAGCCTATGGTACACCGAAAGCGTCACACGCGGATAGCGCAGCCCACAGCCGGAGGATGACCTGAAATTGCCCGGCTCGCGGGAATTTTCTGGATTGGTGGCGCTGGTGGGTGCAGCCCTTCAGCGCCGGGCCGGGAAGGCGTCTAGGTTTCCCGGTTGATGGCCCTGTAGCCGATGTCTGTGCGCATGAGAAGATCGGGCCACTTGATGGTGGCGGCCAGCCGGTAAGCCTGCTGCTGCGCCTGCGCGACTGTGTCACCCAGCGCAGTCGCGCACAACACGCGACCACCCGCCGTGACAGTCTGGTCATCGCGCAATGCGGTTCCCGCGTGGAATATCTTGCCGTCATGGTTTTCGGCTTCGGACAAGCCATGGATAACCAGACCTTTTTCATAAGGGCCTGGGTAACCGCCTGCAGCCAGTACGACGCC
>CALGUD010000074.1 GCA_937901915.1 uncultured Flavobacteriaceae bacterium | reverse complement strand
ATTTAGGTTGGGATGTGAATGCAGATGTCAGCACATGGAGAGGAGTTGTTTTAAACAATAGTGGTGATGTTATTGAGTTAAATTTACCATTCAAAGGATTAACAAGCCTCCCTAAAGAAATAGGGCAGTTAACTGATTTAAATTGGCTATTATTAAGTCATAATCAATTAACAACTCTCCCTATAGAAATAGGACAACTTATTAATTTAAATAAATTGGATTTAAGTTGTAGCCAATTAACCAGCCTACCTAAAGAAATTGGGCAGCTGACCAACTTAACTGAGTTGTATTTGAGTAACAACAAAATAGCAATTCTTCCTAAAGAAATAGGACAACTTGTTAATTTAAATAAATTGGATTTAAGTTGTAGCCAATTAACCAGCCTCCCTAAAGAAATAGGACAACTGACCAGTTTAACTGAGTTGCATTTGAGTAACACCAAAATAGCAATTCTGCCTGAAGAAATAGGGCAACTTATTAATTTAAATAAATTGGATTTAAATTGTAATCAATTAACAAGCCTCCCTAAAGAAATATGGCAACTGATCAACTTAACCGAGTTAGATTTAAATAACAACAAAATAGCAATTCTTCCTAATGGAATAGGGCAGCTGACCAATTTGGATGAGCTATATTTAAGCACTAACCAATTAACAAGTATCCCAAAAGAAATAGGGCAACTTATTAATTTAAATGAACTGGATTTAAGTGAAAATCAATTAACCAGCCTCCCTAAAGGAATGGGGCAGCTTAATGATTTAAATTATTTGGATTTAAGTGATAACAAATTAACAAGCCTCCCTAAAGAAATAGGACAGCTGGCCAATTTAAATGAGCTATATTTAAGTGCTAACCAATTAACAAGTATCCCAAAAGAAATAGGGCAACTTATTAATTTAAATAAACTAGATTTAAGTAGTAACCAATTAATAATTCTTCCTAAAGAAATAGGAAAGCTTGCCAACTTAACTTGGTTAGGTTTAAGAGGAAACATATTTACCAGGTTACCAGAAGAAATAGGACAGCTAACAAATTTAACTTGGTTAGATATAGGTAGCAACAAATTGACCAATTTACTTGAAGAAATAGGGCACCTTACTAAATTAACTGTGTTAGATTTAAATAACAACCGATTAACAAGTCTCCCTGAAGAGATAGGACAGCTTACTAACTTAGCGCAGTTAGTTTTAAATAATAACCAAATAGTAAGTTTACCTAAGGAAATAGGGCAACTGACCAGATTAACCGGATTATATTTGGATAATAACCAAATAGCAAGCTTACCTAAAGAAATAGGACAGCTGAACAACTTAACTAGTTTAAATTTAAGCAGTAACCAATTAACAAGTCTGCCTGAAGAAATAGGTCAGCTGACCAACTTATCTGAGTTACATTTAAATAATAACCAATTAACAATTATTCCACAAGAACTTTGTGATTTAAAGTTCCGATTTCTTGGTTTAGATGCTGGTGTAACGTGTGAGTAATATTAACTAGAATGAGTAAATAACTGTGTCCAATTTTTAAGACTTCATTACTCGTCCTATTGCATAAGCATCGGATTAAATGATTCTCACTGTTGTGAGATTGTTAACTCCCTGAACAGAACCTCCAAACTTTCATTTTTCTGATTTAATTGAAGGATCTTTAACCCATTGTCATAAGCAAAGTCAAACACTTTAGACCGCATGTCAGTAGTAGTATTAAAGGTCAATTCATATACAAAGCCTGTTACATTTTTAACCGTTTCTACGTTGGGTATTTTATCAAGTAAAATTTCTTCAACCCTGTAATCAAACTCCACCTGTACAATTTGTTTGCTGGTTTTTCTTAATTCCGAAAGTTTTTTGTCGGCAACAATTTCACCCTTATTAATAATAATTACACGGTCACATATAGCTTCTACTTCCTGCATGATATGTGTAGATAATAAAACCGTTTTTTCTTTGCCAATATTTTTAATAAGGTTCCTGATTTCCAAAAGCTGGTTAGGATCTAATCCCGTGGTTGGCTCATCTAAAATTAAAACATCGGGCTCATGTATGAGCGCAGCAGCAAGTCCAACCCGTTGCCTGTATCCTTTAGATAATTGTCCTATTTTTTTATGTGCCTCGGGGGTTAAGCCGGTAAGTTCAATAATTTCCCCGATCTTATTTTTATGGATAGTATATATGCCTGCATTAAAAGATAAATACTCTTTTACATACATATCAAGATATAAAGGATTGTGTTCCGGCAGATAACCCACACTTTTTTGAACTTCCTTTTTGTTTTTATTCACATCATGGCCATTCACTTCAGCATTTCCTCCGTCAGCTTCAATAAAGGTGGTTAAAATTTTCATCAAGGTAGACTTCCCGGCTCCGTTAGGGCCTAAAAAACCGACAATTTCACCTTTCTTAATATTAAATGAAATGCTGTTAAGCGCAGTTTGCTCTCCGTAGTTTTTGACTATGTTGGAAACTTCAATGGACATATAAATCTACTTATTTATAAAATATTCATGTGATGATTTACTCTTTTAACGTACTTGGCGGAAGAATATTTATCCTTATAGACAAAAATACTATTTTAAGTACCTATATCTTCTATTTTTTAAAGTTTGTTTTAAGTCATTGAACTTCAAAAGATATTCGAAAAGCTAATGATTAGGCAATTCATTTAATTTTCCCATGTTAAATCATTAATTTAGTAAGTGCTAATTTATTTAAAATCGGGAATTTGGATATGAAGAAGGATGTTGTATTGGTAATAGGGGCAAACGGACAGCTGGGGTCTGTGCTTACAGAGGCTTTGAAAGATAAATACGGGCCGGGCAATGTCATTGCTTCCGATATCAGGAAAGAAAATACTGTTTCGGGACATTTCGAAATTGTTGATGCTACCGATATAAAAGCAATACAAGTAGTCATTGAAAAGTACAGTGTGACCCAAATCTATCATTTGGCAGCAATTTTATCGGCCAAAGGAGAAGAAAAGCCACTATTTACGTGGGATTTAAATATGAGATCCTGGTTAAATGTACTGGAAGCTTCCAGGGTAACCGAAATTGAAAAGGTTTTTTTTCCAAGCTCAATTGCTGTTTTTGGTGAGAGTACCAATAAAGAGCATGCTTCACAAAACTCATACCTGGATCCGACTACTGTGTATGGAATCAGTAAAGTGGCAGGGGAAAATTGGGCTAAATATTATTTTTCAAAATATAATCTGGATGTAAGGTCATTACGGTTTCCGGGTATTATAGGATACCAGTCCATGCCGGGTGGTGGTACCACCGATTACGCTGTTGATATTTATCATAAGGCAGTACAGAGTCAAAAGTTTGAATGTTTTCTTGCACCCGATACAACGCTTCCCATGATTTTCATAGACGATGCCATAAGAGCAGTCATAGAATTAATGGGGACCCCAAAAGACAATATTAAAGTACGAACCTCTTACAACATTTCAGGCGCAAGCTTTTCGCCTTCAGAAATAGCAGTATCCATTCAAAAAGAATACACTGCATTTGAGGTGAATTACCAGCCAGATTTCAGACAGAAAATAGCCGATAGCTGGCCAAAAAAAATTGATGATTCAGCAGCTGCAAAAGATTGGAACTGGCAACCACGTTATAACTTGAACGACATCACCCATACCATGATCAGTAAACTCAAAGAAAAATATAAAGTTAAAAGCCTGATATAAAAAAGAGAAAAAATGTTTTCAAATATAAAAAAAGACCTTCAGAAAGAAATCGAGGAAATTAAATCTGCCGGTTTGTATAAATCGGAAAGAATTATCACAACCCCGCAGGGAGCAAAAATAAATACGACTGTAAACAATGAAGTTCTAAATTTTTGTGCAAATAATTACCTGGGACTTTCTTCACACCCTGAGGTTGTTGAAGCTGCAAAAAAAACAATTGATACACATGGCTATGGAATGTCATCCGTAAGATTTATTTGTGGCACCCAGGATATTCATAAAAAACTTGAACAAAAAACTGCCGAATTCCTGGGTATGGAAGATTGTATTCTGTATGCCGCTGCTTTTGATGCAAACGGAGGGCTTTTTGAACCTTTATTGGGAGAGGAAGATGCAATTATTTCTGATGAATTGAATCATGCATCTATCATTGACGGGATCAGGCTTTGCAAGGCTCAGCGCTTTCGGTACAATCACAATAATATGGAGGATTTAGAGGAAAAACTGAAACAAGCAAAATCCTCACGCAGAAGGTTAATTGCAACCGATGGTTCTTTTTCTATGGACGGTACCATAGCGCAATTAGATAAAATATGTGACCTGGCCGATAAGTATGATGCAATGGTTATGGTAGATGAATGCCACTCTACAGGTTTTATAGGTAAAACAGGTCGTGGTACTCATGAGTATCATCATGTGGTGAACAGGGTAGATATTATTACAGGTACCTATGGAAAAGCTCTTGGAGGGGCTTCAGGTGGATTTACTGCAGCCCGAAAGGAAATTGTGGAAATGCTCAGGCAGCGGTCCCGTCCGTATTTATTTTCAAATACTGTAGCGCCCTCTATAGTTGGAGGAACCTTGAAAGTGTTGGAGCTACTGACATCTTCTACCGATTTACGTGATAAACTCGAAGAGAATACAAAATATTTTAGAAAAGAGATGACAAGCGCTGGTTTTGATATTATTCCGGGGGAACACCCTATTGTTCCGGTAATGTTATACGAGGCAAAACTGGCACAGGAATTTGCATCGAGGTTATTAAAGGAAAATATCTATGTAATAGGTTTCTTTTTTCCGGTAGTGCCAAAGGGTAAAGCACGAATACGGGTTCAACTTTCGGCTGCACATAACCGTTCTCAACTGGAAAAAGCTTTAGATGCCTTTATTAAAGTTGGTAAAGAATTAAATGTGATATAGGCTGGTCCCATTACCTGTCATTTTAAATGAAAAATCTCGTTCATATAGATAAAGACTTCGGATGGTTCATAGGTAATTTTGATCATAATCAGAAGCATCAACATTATGCCATTCAATTAAGTATTCCCATTCATGGATCGGTTTCCATTCAAACCGAAAGCGAAATAATAACTACTGAATTACCCATACTAATCAAAACAAATGTAATTCATCAATTAACTTCAGAAGAAGATCACTTATTAATTCTCATCAATCCGGCTTCTACTATTGGGCATTTTTATAGTAAATCCGTCCAAAATGATATCACTGAATTTATCGAATCCCCTGCTACTGATTTGCAAAAAATTATAAAAGGGACCGAAAAACTTAGTTCTGAACCATCTGCTTTGAAAAAAGAAATTAATAAATTAATAACGTCGTATGACTGTTTTTGCGGTTCTTTTATCCATCAGGGAGATGAAAGGATTAATAAGGCACTGGCTTTCTTACAGGAAAACGCATCCAGAACAGTTCCTTTAGAAGAAATGGCACATCATTGTAATATTTCTCAAAGTAGGTTTCGGCATTTATTTAAAGATCAAACAGGCCTTACTTACCGAAGGGTTCAACTTTGGACTCGTTTAGTCAAAGCTATTCCATTAATGAGAAATCAATCCCTTACTGAAGTGGCCTATTCAGCAGGGTTTTCTGATAGTGCTCATTTTAGCAGGACATTTCGTGAAAATTTCGGCTTCAGTCCCCGGGAATTTTTAAAGATTAGCCGGTTTATTCAAGTTTAGGATACTTACTGTTTGGACTTTTGTAACCATCAGAGACAAAAATTCAACAAACATGAAAAAGTATTTGGAAAAAACTTCAATTTTAGATTTTAACCATACCCTAATTCAAAAACTCATTTCTGAAAAAAAATGGAGTGGGTTAGATGACGCCAAGAAAATAGAAAACATTTATAATTATGTTAGGGATGATATCAAGTTTGGCTACAATGTTGATGACAGCATCACTGCATCCCAAGTTCTTCAAGATGGGTATGGACAATGTAATACCAAAGCCAATCTGTTCATGGCGCTTTTAAGAGCTGTGGGAATTCCAAACAGAATACATGGTTTCACTATTGATAAAGCCCTTCAGAAAGGGGCTATAACCGGAGTATGGTACTTACTGTCACCTAAAAACATTTTACATAGTTGGGTGGAGGTTTATCATAATGATACTTGGTACAAACTTGAAGGGATCATACTTGATAAACCTTATCTTTCTGCATTACAAAAGAAATTTTCAAGCTGTTCTACTACTTTTTGTGGTTACGGTGTATGCAGCGATAATTTTCAACATCCACAGATTGAGTGGAATTTCAACAACACCTATATTCAGGATAAAGGCATTAATCAGGATTTTGGCTTATATACTTCCCCTGATGAGTTTTATAGAGAACACAAACAAAAGTTAAATCCGCTCAAAAGATGGGTTTATAGAAATTTTGTGCGGCATTTAATGAATAAGAATATTGAAAGGATAAGAAAAGTAAATAAATAGCAAAGGGTCTTTAAAATAATTATTCTCAATTTAAATCAATAAAATTGCTTTAAACTATAATATCATGCAATAAAAAACTAAGTTTTATAAGAATCCTTCAATTTTAACAATTTTTTTAAAAAAGAATTCCACAATTTAATATTAATAATTACTTTAGCGGCGTAATTTTGAATACCATAATGATAACAATAGCTCACAACTGGAACTTTTTTTATTTCTTCTTTTACTTTTTTAAGAAAGAAACGGGACTGTTGTAGTTTTTTGTTAAATCAACAATATATAAAGTCCCGAGAATTCGGGACTTTTTTTATAGATCAATTTTAATGAATAAAAAAATAGCCATACAAGGAATAAAAGGTTCTTTTCACCATCAGGTGGCAAAAGAGTATTTTCACGAGGATGTTATTGTTGATGAATGCTTATCTTTTGACGCATTGGTTAATAGTATACTGAATAAGACTTCAGATATGGCCGTAATGGCTATAGAAAATTCAATAGCCGGGTCTATCCTCCCCAATTATGCATTAATTGATGCAAATAAATTGCACATTATAGGGGAACATTATATAAATGTTCATCAAAACTTAATGGCCTTACCGGGCCAGAGAATTGAAGATATAAAGGAAGTGTATTCGCATCCGATGGCATTGTTGCAGTGTAAGGAGTTTTTTAAACAGTACCCTCACATTAAGCTCGTGGAAGATGCCGATACAGCTGAAGTTGCCAAAAGAATTCATGACAATGGCCTTATGGGTATAGGAGCCATTGCGAGCAGGGTTGCAGCTGGGATGTATGAGCTGGAAATACTGGCTCCCGAAATTCAGACTATAAAAAATAACGCCACGCGCTTTGTAATAGTTCAAACACAGAATTCAGTATTAAAAGAAGAAGAAATCAACAAAGCGTCTTTAAAATTTGAATTAGACCATAAACGAGGGAGTTTGGCAGCAATTTTAAATGTGATGAGTGATTGTAAATTGAATCTCACCAAAATACAATCCATGCCCAAAATTGAAACCCCATGGAAATATGCTTTTTTTGTGGATACAACTTTTGAAAAATATGAAGATTATGCCAAGGCAAAATCGATTCTTGCAATCATGGCGGCCCATTTTAGGGTCTTAGGGGAATATAAAAACACAAAATCATAATGGAAACAGCAAAGCGTTTACATACAGTTGAAGAATATTATTTCTCTAAAAAACTGCGGGAAGTAGCTCAGCTTTTAGCACAGGGAAAACCTGTTATAAATATGGGTATAGGAAGTCCGGACATGGCCCCTGCTCCCGAGGTTCTCGAAGCTATGAGCAGGTCTCTAACCGATCCGAAAGCCCATCAGTATCAAAGTTACCAGGGGTTACCGGAGTTACGACAGGCAATTGTTGCATTTTATAAGGAATATTTTGCTGTAGAGTTGGATTTTAACTCTGAAGTACTTCCACTAATGGGGTCTAAAGAAGGGATTTTGCATATCAGCATGGCCTTTTTAAATGAAGGCGATGAGGTATTAATACCCAATCCGGGATATCCAACTTATACTTCTGTAACGAATTTGGTGCAGGCCACTCCTGTATATTATGATTTGGTTGCAGACAATAACTGGTTACCCGACATTAAAGCTTTGGAATCACGTGACCTTTCTAAAGTAAAAATTATGTGGCTGGGTTACCCGCACATGCCAACCGGGGCAAAGGCGAATAAGCAACTTTTTGAAGACCTTGTTGCATTTGCAAAACGAAACAATATCCTGTTAGTAAATGATAACCCATACAGTTTTGTATTAAATGAAGAGCAACTTAGTATTTTAAGTATTGAAGGGGCTAAAGAAACTGCCATTGAGTTGAATTCGCTTAGCAAAACCTTCAATATGGCAGGATGGCGTGTTGGTATGATGATGGGAAATGCAGAGAATCTTAATGCTGTTTTGAAAGTAAAAAGCAATATGGATAGTGGGATGTTTTACGGAATACAAAAAGGTGCAGTAGCAGCGCTACAATCATCCCCGGACTGGTATAAAAATCTTAATAGAGTATATAAAAAGAGAAGGGATTTAATCTTTAAACTGGCCGATAAACTTAATTGCAGTTATGATAAAAATGCGGTAGGGATGTTTGTTTGGGCAAAATTACCCGCAGGTATAGATTCCGCAGAAAAATTTATAGATAACATTCTATACGAGAAATATATTTTTATTACACCCGGCACTATTTTTGGGAGTAATGGTGAGGGTTATATCAGGTTTTCGTTATGTGTAGGTGAAGATAAAATTAAAGAAACAATAAATAGATTTTAAAATGATGATATCAGGTTTCAAATGAAATCGAAATCATAAATCATAAAAGGATGAATGTTTTTGTTATAGGATTGGGTTTAATTGGAGGTTCAATGGCATTAGATATTAAAGCTGCAGAAGATGCGGTTAGAATATTTGGCGTTGATACCGATGAGAACCACATTAAAGAAGCATTAAAAATTGGTTTTATAGACGAAGGAGCAACGCTGGATGATTTAAGTAAAGCAGATGTAGTGATCGTTTCTATACCGGTAAATGCCACTGTAAATTTATTGCCTGAAATCCTCAATAAAGTGAATGATGATGCGGTAGTGTTTGATGCAGGTTCAACTAAAGTGATGGTTTGTGAAATTGTAGAGAATCATCCAAAACGAAGAAACTTTTTAGCTGCCCACCCTATTGCAGGTACTGAATTTTCAGGTCCGGGTGCAGCTATTCGAAACCTCTTTAGAAACAAGACAAATATTATTTGTGAAGTAGAAAAGACTTCATTTAAATTCCAGGAAAAAGCGTTAAAACTTTTTACGGAAATTATGGGAATGCGCATTCGCTATATGGATCCGAAATCTCATGATAAACATATCGCTTACATGTCTCATTTATCACATATTAGTTCTTTTATGTTGGGAAAGACTGTTATTGAAAAAGAAAAGAATGAACGTGATATTTTTGACATGGCTGGGAGTGGATTTGAAAGTACCGTAAGGCTTGCAAAAAGTTCTCCGCAAATGTGGGCCCCTATTTTTGAGCAAAATAAAGAGAATGTAATTGAAACGCTGGAAGAGTATATTACAAATCTGCAGAATTTTAAAGAACTGATGATAAAAAACGATTTTGTTTCCATTTATAATGAAATGGATAGCACAAATCGAATAAAGGAAATTTTAAAAGGAATATCGACGAATAAATAATAAATAATCAATTAAAATGGAAAATTCTAAAGCATTAAGAACGTGGTTAGATGACATGAAGCTGGACCATCCGTTAGTGATAGCTGGCCCATGTAGTGCCGAAACCGAAGAGCAGGTATTAAAAATTGCTCATGAACTGAAAGATTCTGATGTAAATTATTACAGGGCAGGAATCTGGAAACCCAGAACCCGTCCGGGAATGTTTGAAGGCGTAGGTGCAATCGGGCTTAATTGGCTTAAAAAGGTAAAGGAAGAAACCGGAATGAAAACGGCTACGGAAGTGGCAAATGCTGCACATGTAAAATTAGCTTTAGAACATGATGTGGACTTGCTTTGGATAGGTGCACGTTCTACGGTGAGCCCATTTATCATTCAGGAAATAGCCGATGCTTTAGAAGGGACCGATAAAATAGTTTTGGTAAAAAACCCTGTAAACCCGGATCTCGCTTTATGGTTAGGTGGTATTGAAAGATTATATGCAAAAAATATAAAAAAACTGGGTGTAATTCATAGAGGCTTCTCTACCTATGAAAAAACAAAGTACAGGAACATACCGGAGTGGCAATTGGCTATTGAGCTTCAAAATAAATTTCCCGATTTACCCTTAATATGCGACCCTTCACATATAACGGGAAGAAGAGATATGATTTTTGATGTTTCACAAACAGCATTAGATCTGAATTATGACGGATTAATGATCGAGACGCATTTTGATCCTGAAAATGCATGGAGTGATGCTGCACAACAGGTTACACCTAAAGTGCTTAAGCAAATCATGAAAGACCTTAAAATAAGAAAAGAGAGTGATGAAGAAGCTGAATACAACAGAAAATTAAACACTTGCCGGGCTCAAATAGACATCATTGACAATACAGTTATTGAAATCCTGGGCAGAAGAATGAAAATTTCCGATGAAATAGGCTTGTTAAAAAAACAAAAGAATGTGGCTGTCCTACAGTCTAAACGATGGAATGAAATCCTTGGAAAAATGATCCTTGAAGGAGAAGAAAGAGGTTTAAGTGAAGAGTTTATTTTAAGAATGTTTAAAGCCATTCATCAGGAATCGATTAATCACCAGGAAAAAGTAATTAACTCTTAATAATAAAGCCCCGAAAGGGGCTTTATTTATTATAAATGTTTATTATTGTTTGGGTCTTTTAAAAATATATCGGGTAATAAAAATGCCTTGACCATCACCTTTACCAGATTCACTTTCAACACCGCTAACTACAAATGCTAAATCCCATCCTTCTGTAATCATGGTATTTATTTTAGAGGTAATAACCGCATCATTTGCTGCAATATTTTGGAAGCGTATACCTCCAATATTATAAAAGTTGAGAAGTTTGGTTTCTTCAAAGTTTTTTACTCTGATTTCACCCCGGTCAGACTTATTTCTTTCATCGTCTTCATCAGATCTCACAGAAGTAAATTCTTTATAATCCCTTTCTTCACCAGCTGATATAATTCTGGACCTACCTAATCCGCTTGGAACAATAGACTCTACACTTGTAACAACCTTATATTCAAATTGTTGAGCATTAGTGCTAAAAGTGCCTAAAACAGCCAAAATGGCTACAAAAAATAATTTTTTCATTGGTAATATAGAGTTTTAGTTAATATGCACGAATATAAAATTAATCTTGAATAAGAAAGTTGTTAATTTGTAAATTAATAGTTTAAATATTAAAATGACAGGACTCGTATATAAATCAACAGGTAGTTGGTACGCGGTAAAAACCGAAGAAGGAGAAGAATATGAATGCAGGATTAAAGGTAGGTTCAGAATTAAGGACATTCAAAGTACCAACCCGGTAGCTGTAGGTGATGTGGTAGATTTTGAACCCGAAGCAACGGGTAACAAAGGTGTTATTTCAAATATTCACGAAAGAAAAAATTACATTATAAGAAAATCGGTAAAACTCTCTAAAAAAACACATATAATTGCAGCCAATATTGACCAGGTTTTTTTAATAGTTACCCTAAATAATCCTGCCACTTTCCCGGGGTTTATTGACAGGTTCCTGGTTACTGCAGAGGCCTACAGAATTAAAGCAATTCTACTTTTTAATAAAATTGACACCTATAACGAAGAGGAGCTGATTGATGTAAAATATTTAGCCTCCATCTACCGTGAAATAGGGTATGAGTGTATTGAAATATCTGCTGAAACAGGAAAGAACGTTGATAAGGTGAAAGAATTAATGATAGGAAAGGTAAATATGTTTTCAGGGCATTCGGGTGTGGGTAAATCTACTTTAATTAACTCTCTTGAGCCTGGATTGAATTTAAAAACTGCGGAAATATCCGAACAGCATAAGCAGGGATTGCATACCACTACTTTTGCCGAAATGTTTGATCTTACCTTTGATGCCAAAATTATTGATACCCCGGGAATAAAAGGTTTCGGGATTGTTGAAATGGATAAATATGAAATAGGAGATTACTTCCCTGAGTTTTTTGAACTTAAAAGCAAATGCAAGTTTAATAATTGCCTCCATATTGACGAGCCTGATTGTGCGGTTAAGAATGCTTTGGAAAATGATGAAATTTCCTGGAGCAGGTATAAAAGCTATATTCAAATGATAGAGGGCGATGATGAAAACTACAGGGTTGACATCTACGCTGAAGATTAAAAAACTATAATGAAAGCAGTTATTCAAAGAGTTTCTGAAGCTTCTGTCACCATTAACGGTGAAGTTGCCGCATCTATCGAAACAGGATTATTAATTTTATTAGGTATAGAAGAGGAAGACTCCCTGGAGGATATTGAATGGCTATCGGGTAAAATCTCCAGGCTTCGGATATTTAATGACGAAAACGGGGTTATGAACAAATCCCTTATCGATATAAATGGCAACACCATTGTTGTAAGTCAGTTTACTTTACATGCCTCTACAAAAAAAGGTAACAGGCCATCCTATATAAAAGCAGCCAAACCGGAAACAGCAATACCTCTATATGAAACTTTTGTAGCTCAATTAGAAAAAGATACAGGGAAAAATATTGGTACAGGGAAATTTGGAGCAGACATGCAAGTATATTTAGTTAATGACGGCCCTGTAACCATTATAATTGACACAAAAAATAAACTATAACATTTTTTTGATAGTAATTTTCTTTCATTTATCCTAAACTTTATTATATTAGCCAAGTTTAATTCCCTAAATTAAATGAAAAATTACCTATTTTCCTCTATTGTCATATATTGTCTATCACTAACTTTTGCTTTTTCGCAAAGTCCGGACAAGTACCAATCTCTTCTCATAAGTAAAGAATTAAAAGAGGGAGCAAATGCTGTCGTGCGGTATGATTATTTTTCTGGCTTAATAGTCAACCAATCTAAAATGACTATTAATCAAAAGAGAATTGTAACTGTATTTAATGAGAATGGAAAAGGATATACCCATACTTTTAAGCATTATGATCCCACCACTAAAATAAAAAGTATTCAGGCTATAATTTATGATGCATTCGGTAAAGAGATTAAAAAAATAAAAAAGAATGATTTCAAAGATGTAAGTGCAGTTCCAGGCGGTACTTTATATTCAGATTCCAGGGTTCTTTACATAGATTATATACCCACAGGATTTCCCTACACCGTAGAGTTTATTACCGAAGTAGAAACTTCAAATACTGCTTTTATTCCCTCATGGTACTTTTTAGATGGTTACAATATAAGTACGGAAGAGAGCCTTTACGAATTAACTTTTAACGGGAGCGACTTTTCAATCAGGACGAATGAAAAGAACTTTGGACAATACAATATTATTAAAAAAAATGTAAACGGATATATTTCCTATCAGGGCAAAAATTTTAAAGCAATAAAAAGGGAAGACCTGAGTCCTTCATTCAGGGAATTAACACCAAATGTAATGTTTACCTCTAATAAATTTCATTTAGAAGGGGTTAACGGAAGTGCTGATAACTGGAAGGAATTAGGAGAATGGCAGTATCATAAATTGCTAGCCGGAAGAGATGAGGTTAGTGAAAAAACTAAAAATGAAGTTATAAGCCTGGTTAAAAATATAGATGAGCCAGTTGACAGAGCAAAAAAAGTATATGAGTATGTACAGAATAATACACGATATATAAGTGTACAGGTTGGAATTGGAGGTTGGATGCCCATTGCAGCCATTGAAGTAGATAAAGTTAAATATGGTGATTGTAAAGGGCTTACAAATTATACAAAAGCTCTTTTAAAAATAGCAGGGGTAGAGTCTTACTATTGTGTGGTTTATGCCGATACTGATGAAAAAAGAAGTATTGACCCGGAATTTGCATCCATGCAGGGAAATCACATTATTTTAAACATACCCGCTGAGGAAAAGAATATTTGGTTGGAATGTACAAGCCAGATTCACCCTTTCGGTTTTCTCGGGGACTTTACAGACGATAGAAATGTATTGGTTTTAAAGCCTGAAGGAGGGGAAATTATTAAAACAGAGGCGTATGTAAACGAAGATAATTACCAGCTATGTACAGGAGAATATTTCATCAATGAAAATGGTGATATAAAAGGCGGTATGGAAATTAAAACAAAGGGCATACAATACGATAACCGTTTTTTCCTGGAAAAAAGATCTTCTGAAGACAATACTAAGCGATACAAGGAATATCTCGATAACATTAATAATTTACACATTGAAAAGTTCTCTTTTGAAAATAATAAAAGTGAAATTGAATTTACCGAGAAAATAGATATCACAGCTTCTAAATACGCATCAGCAAGTGGTAACAGGCTTATTTTTGTTATAAATGCTTTTAATAAAAAATCTCATGTCCCGGACCGGTATCGAAACAGGCAGCTTCCTTTTCAAATAAATAGAGGGTATTTAGATGTAGATGAATTTACAATTCACCTTCCTCAAGGATATAACATAGAAGCTTTTCCGGCAAATGAATTGGTTGAAAATAAATTTGGACAATATCAGATAGAATTTATAAAAAACGAAGATAAAACCATAACCTACAAACGCAGGATTTTAATAAAAGAAGGCCTGTATCCTAAAGAAGATTATGAAGCCTATAGAAACTTTAAGTTGCGAGTGAGCAGGCTTGATGACTCTAAAATTGTACTTATCAAAACCTAAACAGTATACCAAATGAAAAATTTTACACTACTACTACTCATTACAACATTTCTGAACTTTGCATATTCTCAGGATTTTAAGTTTGGGAAAGTAAGCAAAGAAGAGCTTCAGGAAAAATTTAATCCTTTAGATTCCTCCGCTCCAGCTACTATATTATATAGAGACCACAAAGTATACTTCAATTATGTACAATCCAAAGGGTTTGAAGTAATCACTGAGGTCCATGAAAGAATTAAAATTTACAATCAGGAAGGTTTTCAGTATGCTACTGAACAAATTTTATTATATAAATCAGGCAGTGACAGGGAAAAAATAAGTAAAATAAAAGGAGTAACCTACAATATTGTTGACGATAAAATAATAGAAGATAAATTGGGAAAAGAGGCCATTTTTAATAATGAGTATTCTAAATATAGGGATGAAGTAAAATTAACCATGCCTAATATTAAGGAAGGGACAGTAATTGAATATAGTTATACCATTCATTCTCCTTTTAATAATATTGATGAAATACATCTGCAGTTTGGTATTCCCGTTAAAAAAATAAAGGCAAATATTGTGATACCGGAATATTTTAATTTTACTCCTAAAACAAAAGGATATTTAGCCTTCACCCCTAAGACTTCCAAAAAAAGTGAAAGTATAAACTTTACTGAAAAGAACAGGTCGGGAGGTATGGGATTCACTGCCACTACCACTTCGTATAATAGCAGTAAATTAGATTATATTTCAAATATAACTACAATAGATTTAGACCATGTACCAGCCCTTAAAGAAGAGAATTTTGTAAATAATATAAATAATTACAGATCGAGTATTAAATATGAATTAGCCTCTATAAAATTTCCTAATTCATATCTTGAAACATTTACTACTTCTTGGGAAAGTGTAGCAAAAAATATATATGAGTATGAAGGCTTTGGTGGAGAACTTTCGAAAAGCGGATATTATGAATCGGATATTGATGAATTAATAGCAAAAACTACTGATAATATGGAACGAGCTGCTATTATTTTTAATTATGTAAAATCTAAGATGAATTGGAACAATTATAATAGTGTATTATGTGATGTAGGTGTTAGAAAAGCGTATAAAGAAAATGTGGGAAATAGCGCTGAGATAAATTTAATGTTAACTTCAATGTTAAGATATGCCGGAATAAATGCTAATCCAGTGTTAGTAAGTACCCGAAGTCACGGAATCTCCTTGTTTCCAACGAGAGAAGGATTTAATTATGTTATCACTGCTATTGAAATGGCCAATAATGTCATTTTGCTGGATGCTACAGAAAAATTCTCCTATCCAAATGTTTTGCCCGAAAGAGTTCTGAATTGGTATGGAAGACTGATTCGTAAAGATGGTAGTTCTTCACAAATCAATTTAATGCCAACAAACACATCAAAGCAAATAGTTTCAGTAAGTTTTTCATTGGACGAAACAGGGGTTGTTGAAGGAAAATTAAGAAAACAATTAACAGATAATTATGCTTTGTTATATAGAAACAACTTTTATGCTGTAAATGAAGATGATTATCTGGAAAAACTGGAAAATAGCTTAGGAGGAATTGAAATTAAAGACTTTGAACTCTTAAATCAACAAAAAATTTCGGAGCCTATATCAGAAAGTTATAGTTTTAGTAAAGAAAATGCTATTGATGTAATTGGCGATAAAATTTATTTTAACCCCATGTTGTTTATGGTAATGGATGAAAATCCATTTAAACTTGAAAAAAGAGATTATCCTGTTGATTTTTCATATCCCAAATCAACTAAATATATGATTAATATTAAAATTCCTGAAACCCATAAAATAGAATTCTTACCCGAAAGTGCAGCTGTGGGATTGCCGGATAATTTGGGTCTGTTTAAGTATCACATTGGAAATACAGGCAATAACATTCAAATTATTATAAATCACGAAATTAATAGTGCTATTATAGCTCCTCTATATTATGAAGCTTTAAAAGAATTCTATAATCAAGTGGTACAAAAAGAAACTGAAAAAATAGTGCTTACCAAAGTTTAATAATTGTCAATTGTTTTCCATTGTGTAAATTTGAATTAAAATCATACAATGGATATTAAAAATGCACAGTTAATAGTCGATAACTGGATACAGGAACACGGGGTCAGGTATTTTAATGAATTGACCAATATGGCTCAACTCACTGAGGAGGTGGGTGAAGTTGCCAGGATCATTGCAAGGCGTTACGGAGAGCAAAGTGAAAAAGAAAGTGACAAAGATAAAGATCTTGGAGAAGAATTGGCCGATGTAATGTTTGTTGTTCTGTGTCTGGCTAACCAAACAGGTATTGATTTACAGGATGCCTTTGATAAAAAAATTGCAAAAAAAACAAAAAGAGACCATGACCGGCATCATGGGAATAAAAAATTAAAATAATACTGCTTTTTAAATCGGGTAATCCCCATTAGAGACCAGTTTTTACCGATCCTGTTATTTCCTCAAATAGTAGAAATCTTTTTTTACTTTTGCACATTCAAATTAATTTCATACTTAAAAACAGTGAATTTACATCTCCAGGCAACCAAAACGTATTTAAAATCATCTATCAAAATAACAGGGTCTAAAAGTGAAACAAACCGTTTACTTTTACTAAAGGCATTTTACCCCAGTTTAAATATTGAAAATATTTCCAACTCCGATGATGCGGAAGTTATGGAAGAGGGACTGAAAATTGAAAAAGGGGTTGTGGACATTAACCATGCAGGTACGGCGATGCGTTTTCTTACTGCCTTTTTTGCAACTCAGAAAGGAAGGGAAGTTACACTTACAGGCTCAAAAAGAATGACCGAAAGACCGATTTTAATATTGGTGGATGCACTTAAACAGTTAGGAGCCGATATTTCTTATGAAATGAATGATGGTTACCCGCCCTTACATATTAAAGGTAAAGACTTAACCCAAGATAAAGTTTCTTTGGCAGCAAATGTAAGCAGTCAGTATATATCGGCATTATTACTCGCAGCTCCAAAACTTAAAAATGGACTCGAACTTACATTAGAAGGAAAGATTACTTCGGTTCCGTACATTAAAATGACATTGGCATTATTGAATGAGATAGGGGTAGAAACTTCTTTTAATGGCAATATCATTAAAGTAAAGCCTAAAAAATCAGTCGAAAATAAAACATTGGTTGTGGAATCGGATTGGAGTTCAGCTTCATATTTTTACAGTATTGTTGCTTTATGCGAAGTTGGTACAGAAATTATACTTTCCTCTTACAAAAATAACAGCCTGCAAGGAGATAGTGCCCTGGCTAAAATTTATGAATCTTTTGGTGTGAAAACCAGCTTTAAAGAGAATTCCATTACCCTTAAAAATCTTTCTGATAAGAATATCAATAACAATGTGAAATTTGACCTTTCTAATGCACCTGATATTGCCCAAACTATTGCTGTCACCTGTTTTGGTATGGGATTGGGGTGCCATTTAACCGGATTACATACCTTAAAAATTAAAGAAACGGACAGGTTAGAGGCTTTAAAGGCCGAGCTTTCTAAATTAGGGGCAGATATTAGTGTAACCGACAAAGAGTTGTTTTTGAAACCTTCAGAAGTAATAGCAAAGGATATTGCTATAGAAACTTACCATGACCATCGTATGGCCATGGCTTTTGCTCCCTTAGCTTTAAAAGTTCCTATTGTAATTAATGAAGCAGAAGTAGTCTCTAAATCGTATCCCGATTTTTGGAATGATATGAGAAAGCTTCATTTTGACATTAAAGAAATGTAATTTGTGCCCTTTATTTTTTAATTAATAATATAATCATTGATTTCCTTGACAACCCCTATCCTGAGGTTGTATATTTGCATCTTCTAAAAAAAAATAAATGAAATTATCACATTTTAGTTTTGACCTTCCAAAAGAACTTTTGGCCGAATATCCTTCAGAAAATAGAGACGAAGCCAGGTTAATGGTAGTTAATCGTGCCAATGGTAAAATAGAACATAAACTTTTTAAAGACCTTATTGATTATTTTGAAGAGGGAGATGTAATGGTTTTAAACAACACCAAAGTTTTCCCTGCACGTTTGTATGGAAATAAAGAAAAAACAGGGGCGAGGATTGAAGTTTTTTTACTTAGAGAACTTAATGAGGAGCAACGTTTATGGGATGTGTTGGTAGATCCTGCACGTAAGATCAGAATTGGAAACAAACTTTATTTTGGTGATGATGAAAGCCTGGTTGCTGAGGTTATTGATAACACAACTTCCAGGGGAAGGACCTTACGGTTTTTATATGATGGCTCTTATGAAGATTTCAGGAGTAAGCTGAATGAATTAGGCGAGACTCCACTTCCTAAGTATATAAAAAGAGATATTGAACCTGAAGATGAAGAAAGATATCAAACCATATATGCAAAAAATGAAGGTGCAGTTGCAGCACCAACTGCCGGATTGCATTTTTCAAAGCACCTGTTAAAAAAATTAGAGATTAAAGGGATTGATTTTGCCGAAATTACCCTGCATGTTGGCCTGGGAACATTTAACCCGGTTGAAGTTGAAGATCTTTCTAAACACAAAATGGATAGTGAAGAACTTTATATTGAAGAAAGTGCAGCCCAAATAGTCAATAGCGCAAAAATAAAAAAGAAAAAAGTTTGTGCTATAGGTACTACTGTTATGAGGGGATTAGAAAGTTCGGTTTCTTCAAATCATACATTAAATTCATACAACGGGTGGACAAATAAATTTATTTTCCCTCCACATGATTTTAGTATAGCAGATTGTATGGTCACCAATTTTCATACACCAAAATCAACATTGCTTATGATGGTATCCGCTTTTGCAGGCCATGACCTTATTATGAAAGCTTATAAGGAAGCTATTAAGGAAGGTTATAAATTTTATTCTTACGGAGATGCCATGCTGATTTTATAAGATCATAGCACACATTCAAATATTTTATTCATAAAATTCCCCGGATATATTCTCCGGGGAATTTTGTTTTAATGAATAATCCGGAGTAATGTTGCAGTTTATAATCGAAGCTAATTCCTTTCTTCAATATACATTTGCCGTACTTTTTTAAATAAATCCGAAGAATAAACAAAATTAGTTACAGCTTTATTATCAGTTTTAAATATTTCTTTATTAGTGCCTTCCCATTCTTTATAACCATCTTTCAGAAAAATTATTTTCTCACCTATCTCCATTACTGAATTCATATCATGAGAATTAATAATGGTAGTAATGTTATATTCTTTAGTGATTTCCTGGATGAGATTATCAATTAAGGTAGCCGTTTTCGGATCCAGGCCGGAATTAGGTTCATCACAAAATAAATATTTAGGATTATTTACTATAGCCCTGGCTATAGCCACCCTTTTTTGCATTCCTCCAGATATTTCAGACGGATACTGATCATGTGCTTCCTTAAGGTTCACTCTGGCAAGAACGACATCCACACGTTCCATCATTTCCTTTAAAGAATTTTTAGTAAACATACGCAGGGGGAACATAACATTTTCTTTAACAGTCATAGAGTCAAACAATGCGCTCCCTTGAAAAACCATTCCCATTTTTTGGCGAAGTTCAATTTTCTCATCATCACTCATTTCCGAATAAGGTTGTCCATTGTATATTATTTTACCTTTTTCGGGGGTTATGAGTCCTAAAAGGGATTTTAAAAATACCGTTTTCCCAGATCCGCTCTGACCAATAATAAGATTGGTTTTACCTTGCTCAAAAGATGTTGATATACCTTTCAGAACTTCATTATCTCCAAACGATTTGTGTAAATCTTCAACTACTATCATTATCCTAAAAGCATTTGAGTTAATAAATAATTTAATATAATAATAACAACACTTGTCCAGACGAAAGAAGTTGTACTGGCTTTTCCTACTTCTAAAGCACCACCTTTCATATAAAATCCATGATATGAAGGGATAGTAGCTAAAACAAATGCAAAAATTATGGTTTTGGTAAAGGCATAAAAAACATGATAAGGTTCAAAGTCAATCTGTATTCCCTGAATAAACTCGGTGCTGGTACTGTATCCTCCAAAAACACCTGCTACCCATCCACCCAGAATTCCCAAGTACATGGCAATTGCAATTAAGAAAGGATATAGAAGCAGTGCCACGATTTTAGGAAGTACCAGGTAATTTAAAGCATTAACACCCATTACCTCTAAAGCATCAATTTGTTCGGTTACCCGCATGGTGCCAATACTTGAGGTGATGTAAGAACCCACTTTTCCAGCCATAATGATAGATGTAAAAGTAGGCGCAAATTCCAGTATAACCGATTGTCTTGTAGCAAAACCAACAAGATACTTTGGGATTAAAGGATTGTCTATGTTAAGTGCAGTTTGTATAGCTACAACTCCACCCACAAAGAATGAGATAAATACAATAATTCCCAAAGAACCATAAATCAGGTCATCTACTTCTTTGAGTATTAGATTTTTCATTATTCCCCACTTGGTAGGTTTGTTAAAAACCTTTCCGAGCATTAAAAAATAACTGCCGATACTTTCCAGATAATTCATTCAGTAAAATTAGAATAGCTAAAGTAAAAAAAATAATATTTGGGATGTTTTAACCTTAATTAAACTTTTAAAGGTTTTTAAAATACTATTTTTGATACTTTATTAGATACTATAAATGATGAAAAAATATATTTTTTTACTTCTATTATTGATTTCCTTCACTAAATCAATATCCCAGGAAAAACAAAAACCATTTGAAAATCCTAAACTGGTTGTAGGGATAGTTGTTGATCAAATGCGATATGATTTTATAACGAGGTTCTGGCATAAATATGGAAATGGGGGCTTTAAAAAGATGGTTAATGAAGGGTTTAACTGTAAAAATAATCATTTTAATTATATTCCCACCTATACCGGCCCTGGTCATGCATCAGTTTATACCGGAACTACTCCTTCAATACATGGTATTATTGGCAATGATTGGTATGACAAAGTTTTATGTGAGAGTGTTTATTGTGCAGGCGACACAAATGTAACTCAAATAGGGACCGATAGTGAAGCTGAGAGAATGTCGCCACACAGAATGTTAGTTACTACAGTAACCGATCAACTCCGCCTTTCAACGCAAATGAAAAGCAAAGTTATAGCTATATCTATAAAAGACAGGGGAGCGGTGCTTCCCGGTGGACATGCGGCCAATGCGGCTTATTGGTTCAGGGGTAAAGATGAAGGAGTCTGGGTTACCAGCTCATATTACATGAATGAATTGCCGGCATGGGTGAAAAAGTTTAATGCGTCTGATGCTGCCCAAAAATATAAAACTGTTTGGAATACACTCTATGATGTTTCTACTTATACAGAAAGCGGGAGCGATAAGAATGATTTTGAAGGGAAATTTAACGGTGAATCAGAAGCTGTATTTCCACATGATTTTCCTAAATTATGGGATGACAACAGTGGTTTTGATATTATAAAGAGCAGTCCTTTTGGAAGTAGTATTACTACCGATTTTGCTTTGACAGCAATTGAGGAAGAGGAACTTGGTAGTGATAATATAACGGATTTTTTAGCAATAAGCTATTCAAGTCCGGATTACGTTGGGCATAAATTTGGCGTAAATTCTGTTGAAGTTCAAGACACATATTTAAGATTGGATAAAGACCTGGAAAGACTCTTTACAGAATTGGATAAAAAAGTGGGTAAAGGAAATTACACCGTTTTTCTAACTGCAGATCATGGCGCTGTACATGTACCTTCTTACTTACAATCTGTAAAAATTCCGGCAGGTTATTTTAATGGTTCAGAATACAGTTCAAAATTAGATAGCTTTTTAGTAAAAGAGTTTAACAGTGATAAATTGATAAAAAATACATCAAACTATCAAATCTTTCTCGATCTCGACGTTTTAAAATCCCTGAATTTAAAATTAAATGATGTTGAAAAAGCTATTGCTAATGAATTAATAAATTATGAAGGTGTAGCTGAAGTTTATACATCAGGGGATATGAAATCCGGGAATTATACAAACGGAATGAAAAACTTAGTTCAAAATGGCTACAATCATAAACGTTCGGGTAATGTAATGGTAATTCTTCAACCCTCAGTAATCAGTTATGAAAAAACCGGCTCTACGCACGGCTCAGGATTTAATTATGATACCCATGTCCCTTTATTGTTTTATGGTATGGGAATTAATAAAGGAGAGACCACTAATAGAACTGAAATTACAGATATTGCCCCTACAATTTCAGCTTTGCTGGGAATAGCATTTCCAAATGCTGCAACCGGACAACCTATAAGTGAGGTGATTGATAAATAATTTTTGCAGTACTATAGTCTACTTTTGATTAATGAACAGTTCCGCAATTTTATACGCAACATCAATCAATTCTGTAGATTGGCCACTTCTATTCATAGCTACAGCTATAGTTGTATTGTACTTTGGAAGTAAAATAAGCATAGCTGTTGAACCTATTGCCACTCCGCCGTGGTGTATTACTCTTGTTTTTCTATGATCGCTTAAAACCTCTTCTTTTACATCATTTCTCCAGCCTAGCCCATAATTTTGATTATTGACCTCTCCATTGCTTATTGTAACAGGTTTAAATAACAGTGCAGTTGTATTAGCATCTAATAATTGATTATTAAGAATTGCATTTCCAAATTTCACTAAATCATTTGTGGTGGAAAGAAATCCGCCACCAGCCCATTTGCTACTGTTATTTATGTTATAAGCCTGGCTAATTTTCCCATCTTCTATATCATAGAATGTAGCAACGTTACTCAAATCAGTGTTCTTTTTATCTGCGGTGGTTTCTTTCATTCCTAAAGGTTTAAAGACCTCATCTTCCATAAATAAAAGAAAGTCTTTTTCCGCAGCTTTTTCCATTACTCCACTCAGTAAAGTGTAGTTATAAGTACTATAGCTAAAGTTCTCTCCAGGTTCAAAGAGTAAGTCATCATCATTGAAGATGGCTATACTTTCTTCTATGGAATTATATTCATCATTATCATAATATTCCCATATAGGAAAACATAAGCAAGTCCCATAATTTCTAATCCCAGATGTATGAGAAGATAATTGTTTTACCGTTAATCCAGACAATTTATTGCTTGCATATGTCACAAAATTTTGAACTGTAGACGTGGGTTCAAGTTTCCCTTTTTGTATTAAAACCCCTAATCCAACAGAGGTAAAGCTTTTTGATACGCTTCCTATTCTGAATTTAGTTGAAGAGTTTGCAATTACTTGCTCATTAACATTTGCATAACCCACAGTATTTGCCCAGACAAGTTTATTGTTTACTCCTATGGATACAGATAGAGCCGGGGTTTGTAGTTTGGAATATTCGGTTTTCAGTATATTGTCTGCTTGTTTCTTTTTTAAATCAGTGCGATCTCTTTTTACCTGTAAGGCGCTTAAATCTGTAAATTTCTCCCTTCCGGCATAATACGTAAAAATAGGTTCAAAAAGAAAATAGCATAGTATTAATACAACAATTGTAATGGAGATTATGATGAACTTTTTCATGATTGGTTTTTTAGTAAGACGAGGCACTATATCTTTTGTTACATGACCTTGTCAACTTTTTCCCCTGTCATTATAAGGTATCATAAGCATACTCCTTCCCATAAAGTACACAAAATTAACAATATTTCAGCTGTTTAAATAGTGGGTTCGTGTCTTGGGAACAGGTGAAAAATTTTATAAATGTAAGTGTTAATTTATAATTGCGTTCCTATTGACCATAAATTTCCTGCAAAATCTTTAAAAGTTGCCCGCCTGTCGGGGTCACCTTCTCTTTGCTTTGGAGGCTCCACAGAAATGCAGCCCAAATCTATGGCCTTTTTATATAACTCATCTACATTAGGAACATACACATGCATAACCAGTGTGATTGCAGTATACAGTTCATTTGAATTAGCCAACATAACGACCGAATCATCTATTTTCATTTCAGCGTGCATTATGGATCCGTCCGACATGTCATAGCGTCTTAATTCAGTCGCATTAAACAATTCTTTTAATAAGTTAATTAATCTCTGGGCATCATCAACAATGAAATAAGGTGATACAGAGTTATAACCTTTAGGTTTAAATTCTTTTTTCATTTCTAATGTTTTAATTTGTGGATTAGGTTAAGGTATATGACAAAATTACAAAAAAATAAAAAATGAAATGTTGACTGGAGCAATTGTAAGTTACTCATAAGGTGTGTTTTGCAGCCATTTTATAACCATTTCATCTGTAAGCAATTTTCCTATTATTCTGTATTTAGAATCTCTTAACGGATTCTCAGAATCAATTTTCTGAGACATCACACCAATGTCGGGTTCATAGTAATTTGCATGAACAAAGTGTATTGAATCGTTTTTTACTGTAATGAATCCAACATGATTGTCGAGTCCGACTAAATATAACCCGGGACCTGTATCATTTAAGTATTTCACAACATCTGAAACAGGTTTATTGTGAAATCTTTTAATATTATGTGGAGCAAGTTTTTTTATAAATATTTCAGAAGCTGATTGTGCCCATTTAATCCTTGGGACATTAAAGCCTGCATGCAATAGAACAGTAGTTACAAAGTAACCACAGGCTATTGTTCCCTGCTGCGGAATTTTTGAATGGCCGTTAAAATCCCAGGGAGTGCCATACCAATAAGAGAATATATCACCTGTTACGGTGTTAAAAAGAAATTCCTGACTATGGATAATAATAGCGTCTTTTTCCTCTAAACACTCACTATTGTATTCATTTAGTAAGCTATCTTTTTTCATTATTATTCCTTTATTGAGCTCCAGATATTTTTCATAATGAGATTGACCCACTGCACTGCCGGAAAATAAGAAAAGTAAAAAAAGTAAAATCCTGGTCATGTTTTCTATCATTTTTTTCAAATTATAATGCTTTTACATAAATGAGGCTATTTTTTATTTGATAGCAGTATAATATTAGTGAAATAAAGAATAGTTTTATAACTCTTCCCTGAAAAAATAAATAACTGACTGTGTGTAAGTTATAAAACTAATATATGTATGAAAATTGCACAAGTAGCTCCCCTATATGAAAGGGTTCCTCCACAAATGTATGGGGGTACAGAAAGGGTAGTATCGTATTTAACAGAAGAATTAGTTTCACAAGGTCATGATGTTACACTTTTTGCAAGTGGTGATTCAGTAACAAACGCAAGGCTTTTGTCGCCATGTAAAGAAGCGCTGCGGTTAAGTGCAACATGTGTAGATCAATATGTACATCATGTATTAATGATGGAGATGGTTCAAAAAATGAAGAATGATTTTGACATTATACATTACCACATTGATTACATGCATTTTCCGCTATCACGAAATTCAGATATTCCGCATGTAACTACCTTGCATGGCAGGTTAGACATACCTGACCTGGTTCCTCTGTATAAAGAATTTAATGAGATCCCGTTAATTTCAATTTCATACCACCAACGAAAACCTATTGGAAAGGTAAACTGGACAGCTAATGTGTATCACGGATTACCTTATGACCTGTTGGAATTTAATCCAACAGGAGGTGAATATTTAGCCTGGGTAGGTAGAATTTCACCTGAAAAGAGGGTAGACAGGGCAATAGAAATTGCAATAAAATGTAACATACCATTAAAAATAGCTGCAAAGGTTGATAAAGTAGATTACCAGTATTATATAAATGAGATCAAACCAAAACTAAACCATCCTTTAATTGAATTTATTGGCGAAATAGGAGATGATAAGAAGTCAGATTTTATTGGAAAAGCCAAAGCACTACTTTTTCCAATAGACTGGCCGGAACCTTTTGGGCTGGTAATGATCGAAGCTATGGCGTGCGGGACTCCTGTTATTGCTTTTAAGAATGGGAGCGTACCTGAAATTATTGAGGAAGGGGTTACAGGCTTTATTGTGAATTCTGTAGATGAAGCTGTGGAGGTTGTTAATACTAAAATACATCATATTAATCGTAAAGTTTGCCGTTTAGTTTTTGAGGAAAAATTCTCAGCCGAAAGGATGGCGAATGATTATATAGAAACGTATAAAAGCTTAATTAAATTGAATAGGAAAAATAATTTGCCTGAAGTAAATATTATCTAGTATGAAATTAATAGAGATTGAAAATCAATATTATATTTCGGCCAGTTCTTCATTGGTTGATACAAAAACAATGGTATTAAAGCAAGGTGAATCATTCGGTATTTTTAATACATCCGGCGATATACACCAACTTGGAAACGGTACTCATGGATTATACCATGAGGGAACCCGTTACTTATCCGAAATGCAATTATCCGTTGAAGACCTTCGCCCGATCTTGCTAAGTTCCAATATCGGTGAAAATAATGAAATGGTAACGGTGGACCTTACCAATCCTGATTTTCCGGATAAAGATGAAGAAGTTGTTTTACGAGGCACTGTTCACATATTCAGAAGTAAATTTATATGGGAAGGAGTGACTTATGAGCAAATACGGTTTGTTAATTTTGGTAATAAGACAGTAGACTTTAACATAAAAATGCATTTTGATGCAGACTATTCCGATATATTTGAAGTAAGAGGGATGCACCGCCCTAAAAAGGGTATTTTACTTAAACCAGAATCGGATGATGAACAGTTAATTATGGGTTACAGAGGGCTGGATGATATTGTACGTAAAACCATTATTCATTTTGAACCCGCTCCCCAGCATGTACTTGAAAAAGAAATACACACCAGCATAAGTCTCGCGCCAAAAGAAGAATTTAACCAATATGTAAAGGTAAGTTTTGAACACAAAGGAAAAAGACCCGAGGTTTTTTCTTTTAATGAAGCTGCTAAAAAGAGAGACAGATATATACACAAGGTAAAGAAGTTCTCTGCTGAAATTTACACTTCTAATGAACAGTTTAATGACTGGATTAACCGTTCTAAAGCTGATTTGATTACGATGGTAACTGAAACACCGCATGGGCCGTATCCCTATGCAGGTGTACCATGGTATAGTACGGCTTTTGGGCGTGATGGTATTATTACTGCCTTTGAATGTCTGTGGCTGGAACCTATTTTATGCAAAGGTGTGCTTCAGTATTTAGCCAACACACAAGCAACAAAAGAAGACAATTTTACAGATGCCGAACCTGGAAAAATATTTCATGAAACCAGGGGAGGGGAAATGGCTGAATTAGGTGAGATCCCTTTTAAGTTGTATTATGGAACAATAGATGCCACTCCTCTTTTTGTATGCTTGGCAGGGGCATATTATGACCGTACGGCAGATCTGGATACTATAAAATCACTTTGGCCTCATATTGAAAAAGCAATAGAATGGATTGATACTTATGGTGATATAGATAACGACGGATTTGTGGAATATGCAACTAAATCCTCTAAAGGTCTCGTTAACCAGGGGTGGAAAGATTCTCATGATTCCATATTTTATGAAGATGGTACTATGGCAAAAGGGCCTATTGCATTATGTGAGGTTCAGGCTTATGTCTATGATGCCAAAGTGCAGGCAGGAAAACTCGCAAGTGTACTTGATATAAAGGATAAAGCCGACCGTTGGGCCAATGAGGCCCGGGAGTTAAAAGAAAAATTTAATGACTATTTCTGGTCTGAAAAAAAACAGACGTATTACATAGCTTTAGACGGAGAAAAAAACCCGTGTGATGTTATTACTTCCAATGCCGGCCATTGTCTCTTTTCTGGAATTGCAACAAAAGAACGTGCAAAAATACTAGCCAGGTCCCTCGTTAAAGATAATATGTTTTCCGGCTGGGGTGTACGAACACTGGCCTCTACTGAAAACAATTATAATCCCATGTCATACCATAACGGATCCGTTTGGCCACATGATAATGCCATGATTGCGTATGGTCTCTCCAGGTATGGATTAAAAGCAGAAGTACGTAAAATTCTTTCTGCAATTTTTGACCTTAGTTTATTTGTTGAAGATACAAGACTGCCTGAACTTTTTTGTGGGTTTAATAAAAGAAGAGGGCAAGGTCCAACCGCGTACCCGGTAGCATGTGCCCCACAGGCCTGGGCTGTAGGAACGGTGTTTTTATTAATTCAATCCGTATTGGGGTTGCAAATTAATGCTAAAAAAAGATTAATCACTTTATACAACCCTCAGTTGCCAGCCTATTTAAATGAAATCACTATCCGGAATTTACGCATAGATGAAGATTGCATAGTAGCCTTGCAAGTAAGAAAAGGGTATGAAGAAGTAACAGCCATTATACTCAGTGGTGATTCTGAGGTAACTGTCGAAATTAAGGAAGAAAGCTTAATGGCTATTTGATTAGTAGCGTCAAATAAGTATGTTAGTAACAACCCTTCATGGATTTAGCTCGTAATCCATGCTAAAAGTTTTTTTAAACAAGAAAGTAATTATAGAAGTTCTGCTTATATCGAAAAGTGTTAAATAAAAAAAGCATTATTTATAATTATTGTTGTTTATATTTAACATTTTTATGCTATTTTTGCTTTATATAAAAAGCAATATGGATCAATTATTTGAAAAGTCGTATCAAAAACTCACACGGGTACCTGTAACATTTAAAAGATACCTCGCAAAGCAAATAGAGTGGAACAGTCGCTTGATTGGTATAAAGGGTGCTCGTGGTGCAGGTAAAACAACTCTATTACTTCAATATGCAAAAGAGCATTTTCCTATTAACAGGCAAACCCTGTACGTAAGCCTTGATGATCTGTATTTTACTGCTAATAACTTAGTTGGTTTAGCCGATACCTTTGTAAAACAAGGCGGAAAATTTCTATTATTGGACGAAGTACACCGATACTCCAACTGGTCTCAGGAAATTAAAAATATATATGACGACCAACCTGAATTAAAGATTCTTTTTACCGGATCTTCAATGATGCATCTGGACCAGGCGAAAGGTGATTTGAGCAGGAGGGCAGTTATGTACGAGCTGCGGGGGCTTTCATTTAGAGAATATCTTAATTATACAGGAAAAGGCAATTTTAATCCAGTGGCATTTAGTGAACTTATTACTTCGCACACCTCTATAACAATAGAAATTACACAGCATCTACATCCATTGGAGCATTTTCCCGATTACTTACGTTATGGGTACTACCCTTATTTTGCTGAATCTCCCAAACTATACTGGCAAAAACTTACAGAAACTATATCACTTGCATTGAGTGTAGATCTTCCCTCTTCCCTAAATATCAGTTATGCCAGTGTTGAAAAAATCCGTTTGTTACTGCACGTTGTGGCAGGATCGGTACCTTTTAAACCCAACATAAGTAAACTTAGTGAACGTATTGGCATAAGCCGAAATAGCCTTATACATTTTCTGAGATACTTAGAAGATCTTCGTATTATAAAAAGTTTATATGCCGATACAAAGGGTATAGGGATCTTGCAAAAACCTGAAAAGGTTTATTTGCACCATCCTAACCTGCAATATGCTCTGGTCAGGGAAAACAGCAATATCGGAAACGTGAGGGAAAGTTTTTTTATCAATCAGGCAGAAGTCGTTTCGCCACTCCGTTACACAAAAGAAGGTGATTTTTTCATGGAGGGTTATACATTTGAAATTGGAGGCAGGAAAAAGACCAACAAACAGGTAAGGCATCTTGAGAATGCCTTTATTGTAGTAGATGAAATTGAGATAGGGCATGCTCAAAAAATCCCCTTATGGCTTTTTGGCTTTTTATATTAATATGAATTGTTTAATGAGCTTCTCCCTGTTTCCAAGCTAAAGCAGTAAGTTCCTTTTTGTAACCAGAAAAAGAGCTGATAATAATGCTGTTAGCCGACATGGGATTCAACCCTTGAAGGGTTAAGATTTAGTTATTTTTTGTTTTGCTACTTCTCGCCAACCAATAATGTATTCACACCTTTGGAGTCTTTAAATACTTTAAAAGTCATTTCATTCTCAAAACGTTGAATGATATTATAAACATGATCATCATTTTCAAGGTTAATGCCTACATTAAAAAGTATACTACCACCTGGTTTTAAGAGCATAAGTACATCTTCCCAAAATTCAAGTTCATAAAATTTAGGAGGGACCTGAGTATCAATAAAAACATCTACAATAATAAGCCCGAAACGCGTGTTGCATTTTTTTACGTAAGATAAGGCGTTCATGCAAACAATTTCAAGGTCCCTGCTGGGGGCTATATCAAACTCTTCCTCCGCAATATCGATTATTACCGGGTCAAGTTCTACAGCAGTTATTTTGCCGGTGCAGTTAAATTGTTCCCGCAATGGGGCAATGATGCTGCCGCCACCTAATCCCAGCAATAAAATATTGGTATCAGGCTTAAAGTCGGTTTCGGATAATCCGTATGTTAAAAGGGTTTGTAGTGCGCCGTAAGAATAGTTGGCGTTTTGACTGTCTAACAGTTTTTTACCATTGTACCAAGTAATTTCAACTATGCCGTTTGCAGATGAGTTGATGTGCTTGGTTACAGGCCATACGTAACTAAATAACTTTTTCATAGTAGGGTTCATTTTGTTAGGGTTAAGCTAATATAATGAAGTTTAGTAAGAATAGAAATTTTTTAACACTATCAGGCTACAGAAAATTCTTAAATAGGGATAGGAATATCGTAATATTTGGAAGATAGGTTTTAAAAAATCTTTTGAAGGTCTTGTATTTATTACCTTGAACCCTAACCAAACTTTTTTAGAATTCCTTTAAACCTGTAATTCCTGATAAACTTTCCTTCTTTGGGGTTAACCAAATGGGGGAGTTGTTTCTTTTTTGCAAGAAAATAACCCTTAAGATGATAAAAAAACGATTTGAACTTCCGGTGCTTCCATGCCATTTTAGCAGAGGCTATGCAAGTAAGAAAAAAACCATATCGCATTTTGTACATAGCTTCACCCTGTGACAACCGTGCCTTTTTATTGTATGATTTACCTACCGGCCGGAGGTGCTTTACCTGAAGAGTTTTATCTGTATAAACTTCAAAGCCGTGAAAGCGTACAAGAAGTTCATCTACTGTATCCCATCCCATTGAACTTTTTAAACCTCCAATAGCAGCAAAGCAATCTTTAGTGTAAGCTTTAAATGCGCCTCTTACATGGTCGTGGTTCATAGGATGGTTTAATTTCCATTTGCCTGAACCATTCTCTTCATAGGCAAATCCACCTGCAAGTCCCACTTTTGGGTTCGCTTTAAAGATTTTGGCAATACTTTCAAAATAATACTCAGGTAAAATAAGGTCTGCGTCAAGTTTTACAATAAAATCATAATTAGTATCCAATACTTCCAGCCCCTTTTGAAACGCATTGACCACTTTACTGCCAGGCATATGTTCTGTAGAAGAGGTTGTATTTACTTTTTGAATATAAGGATATGCAGAAGTAAAAGCATTAATAATACTTTCTGTAGCATCTGTAGAATGATCATTAACTACTACTACCTTGTTAGGAAACAGGGTTTGGTTAACTACCGAATTCAGTGTTAACTTTAAATACGCCTCTTCGTTATGGGCAGGTATAATAATGTAGTAGTTCATGTTTTACAATTACGAATTACGAAGTTAGAAGCACGAAATTAATATAAAACATATCTTGGCTACATACAGCCTTAACAACTAACTAAATAATTAATTAACCAATTTGTAGTACCAAATTCCAAGTACCAAATTCCAATTCAGAATGCAGAATTCAGAGTTATCTAAAAAACATGCTGTCAGAAATATGATTTCTTCGATTACACTCCCAAGGCTTCGGGACAACAAATCCCAAGCATTAACTTTATATAACCTACGATAACAATATTCGTGAATTTGTGGCAAATTAACTATTAACCGTTAACAATTCTCACGCCAAAAACTCAATTAACTAAATAACTTAGTCTCTTCTCACGGCATATACAGCATAATACCGGGGTGTAAAATTCCTTAGTAAGGGTCGTATTCCTATTTTTTTTACAGGATTTGTCCATTTTTGGCGTTTTTTAATCTCCCAGCCTGTTTTTTCAAGTAACCAGTCAAACTGCCAGTCCTCAAACTCGTGGTAATGGCGGTCCCATTTGTCTGTTTTACTTTGATAAGCCGGAGCAAACCATAAACGAAGCGGAACGGTGGCTACCAGCTTACGGGCTTTTATATCTTTTAATACGTTAAAAGGGGAAACGAGGTGTTCAAATATCTCAAAAGCAGTTACTGTATCAACATCTCCTGTTTTAACGGCTTCAGTATGGAGGTCAAGGTCTTCGCCGCTTGTGTTTTGTACGGTATAGCCATTCTCACTCATTATTTTAGAAAACGGGTTTTCTACACCCAAATCCAAAATAGTGGCTGGAGCAGGAATAACCGATTTTAAAAAATCAAGCGTGTGTTTATAGCGTTTATTGGGAAAAGTGTTTTTGTACATGGATTAAAAATTAGCCCTGATTAGGTCCCGATAACTATCGGCATGGAGCGCTCCCGACACTATTAAGGGTCTGGTAAGCGACTCCTGAAAGCAGGATAAGCTCCAGATTAATATTTATAAACAATGGCATTGATGTTCATTCCGGCACCAACACTTGCAAATATAATAACATCTCCTTTATGTACATCCTGACTTTCTATAAGTCCACGTTTTACATTATCGAACAAAGTTGGGATTGTTGCAACGGAGTTGTTGCCCATAGTATGGATATTCATAGGTGTAATACCTTCTGGAGCAGGTTTATTGTATAATTTATAAAACCGCTTAATAATGGCATCATCCATTTTTTCATTGGCCTGATGAATAAATATTTTTTTTACTTTCTCAATCGGGATACCACTTTTTTCAAGGCAGGATTTCATAGCATCAGGTACATGGGTTACTGCAAATTCATATATTTTTCTGCCAAACATTTTTATGTAGCGAGTATCTTCTTTAATTGCTTTGTTGTAGGAAGGTCCAAAAAATAAAAAATATGCTTCGTCATACGTGTAGGTAACAGTTTCATGAGCCAGTATGCCCGAATTGTTGTCCTCATTTTTTTCCAGGATAACAGCTCCTGCACCGTCTGAATAGATCATGGAATCCCTGTCGTGAGGGTCTATTACACGTGATAGTGTTTCGGTGCCAACCACCAGACATTTTTTGGCCATTCCGGCTTTTATATAGGCTTGTGCCTGTATGATGCCTTCCAGCCATCCGGGACAGCCGAAAATAAGGTCGTATGCTACACATTTAGGGTTTTTAATCCGGAGGGAATGCTTTACACGGCTTGCCAGGCTGGGGATCATATCACTTTGAGTGCTTCCGTGTTTAACATCTCCGAAATTGGAGGCTACTATAATATAGTCTAAAGTTTCGGGGTCAACACCAGCATCTTTTATTGCTTTTTCTGCGGCAAAGAAAGCCATATCTGATGCATTAATATCCTTATCTGCATAACGGCGTTCGGAAATTCCGGTAATGGCTTTAAATTTTTCAATAATCACCTCATTGGTATTATTGATTTTGCTGCCATCCATATCTAAAAACTCATGCTCATTAAAATCTTTATTGAATTCTATATGAGTTGGCATGTAGCTTCCTGTACCTGTAATTTGTATACTCATTCGGAGTCAATTATTTATTATTGTGCATCCGGTATAATTCCGGGTAATTAACTTCAGTCTAAACTTCAGTATGTTAATCAAATTTATCTCTTATAAGGCATATTTTAACTATATCTGACACCATATTTTACGATGTTCAAATACTGCAAATAGAGGAGGATTGTTAGTAAAGGCTCGTGCAAATTCTTGCAAAAGCCTTTAAATACTTGTGTTTTATATGTTTTTAGATTTCGGCATAAGCCTCCAGGGGTGCGCATGTACACATTAAATTACGATCTCCATAAGCGTCATCTATTCGTCTTACAGCAGGCCAGAACTTATTATCAGCTATATATGAAAGGGGATATGCAGCTTTTTCCCTAGAATATGGGAAGCTCCACTCTGAAGCTGTAAGCATACCAAGTGTATGTGGTGCATTTTTTAATGGGTTTTCCGGGTTACCTTCTGCTTGTTCAATTTCTTTTCTGATGGATAGCAAGGCATCACAAAACTTATCCAATTCTGCTAAACTTTCGCTTTCGGTTGGTTCTATCATTAAAGTCCCTGCAACGGGAAATGATACCGTTGGGGCATGGAAACCATAATCAATAAGCCTTTTTGCGATATCGGTTACTTCAATACCATTCTTTTTAAAAGGCCTGCAATCTATGATCATTTCATGGGCCGCCCTTCCGCGTTCCCCGGTGTAAAGAACATCATAAGAGCCTTCTAATCTGCTTTTTATATAGTTTGCATTAAGTATGGCCATAATTGTGGCTTTTTTTAATCCTTGTGCCCCGAGCATTTTTATATATCCATAGGAAATAACACATGCTAAAGCACTGCCCCACGGTGCTGCTGATATTGCTGTAATGGCATCTTCGCCACCGGTTTTTACCATTGGATTGCCCGGTAAAAAAGGAACCAGGTGTTTTGCTACGCAAATTGGGCCTACTCCAGGCCCGCCCCCACCATGAGGAATAGCAAATGTTTTGTGAAGGTTCAGGTGGCAAACATCGGCGCCAATTGTAGCCGGATTGGTTAAACCTACCTGTGCATTCATATTGGCACCATCCATATAAATTTGTCCGCCATTAGCATGAATAAGCCCGGTAATTTCTTTTATAGATGATTCATATACGCCATGGGTGGAAGGATAGGTAACCATCAAGGCTGCGAGATTGTCTTTATGTAACTCTGCTTTTTCTGTAAGGTCGCTGATGTCGATATTCCCTTTTTCATCCGTTTTAGTAACCACAACTTTCATGCCTGCCATCACTGCCGATGCCGGATTTGTACCGTGAGCCGAAGCCGGGATCAGGCATATATTCCTGTGGGATTCACCTCGGGCCTCATGGTATGCCCTAATAACCATTAAGCCTGCATATTCCCCTTGTGCACCCGAATTGGGTTGTAGGGATGTGCCTGCAAAACCGGTAATGATGTTAAGTTGGTTTTCAAGCTCTTTTAATACTTCCTGGTATCCGGTTACCTGGTCCAAAGGTACAAATGGGTGTATATTGCTCCATTGAGTCCAGCTGAGCGGAAACATTTCTGAAGCTGCATTTAATTTCATGGTACAGGAGCCTAGTGCTATCATGGAATGATTTAACGAGAGGTCTTTACGCTCCAGTTTTTTTATGTAACGCATTAATTCGGTTTCGGAGTGATAGGAATTAAATACGGAATGTTCAAGGAAAGGCGTCTTTCTTTGTAAACCGTTTAAAACGGATGTATCCTCCGTTAATGCGGTCGCATTTTCGTTTGCTTTACCCAGTGCTTCAGAAAATATTTTAATAATTACATTGATGTCAGAAAGGGTCGTGGCCTCATTTAACGAAATGGCAACTTTATTTGTATCTACATATAAAAAGTTAACCTCGTGAGCTTCGGCTACAGGTCTGATCTTTGATGAATCCGCTTCCACTAAAATAGTATCAAAATATGCTGTATTTATTTGTTTTATACCATACTTCATAAGGTTGTCAGCCAGAGTAACGGCAGAGTTATGCACCTTGTTTGCAATGTATTTTAATCCATTTGGGCCGTGATACACAGCATACATTCCGGCCATGACAGCGAGTAAAACCTGGGCTGTACAAATGTTAGAGGTTGCTTTGTCCCGTTTTATATGTTGTTCCCTCGTTTGAAGGGCCATACGGAGGGCAAAGTTATCATCAACATCTTTACTAACGCCGATGATTCTTCCGGGAACATTACGCTTGTATTCATCTTTCGTAGCAAAAAATGCAGCATGGGGACCTCCGTATCCTAGGGGGACACCAAAACGTTGGCTGGTACCAACAACCACATCAGCACCTAATTCACCGGGTGATGTCAGGAGCACCAAACTCAGAATGTCAGTCGCAAACGCAACTTTTATATTGTTAGCTTTCGCATTTGTTGTAAAATCTCTATAATTATAAACCTGGCCGTGTTTCCCGGGATACTGTAAAATTGCACCGTAAAATTCTTCGGAAAAATTAAACTCTTCATGATTTCCAATTACCAGCTCTATTCCCAGTGGAATGGCCCTTGTTTTAAGGACGGATAATGTTTGGGGTAGAATTTCTTCTGAGACGAAGAACTTTGAAGTATTGTTTTTTTTCTGTTCCCGGCTTCTTACTTCAAAAAGCATGGTCATTGCTTCTGCGGCAGCGGTACTTTCGTCTAATAGGGAAGCATTGGCGATTTCCATATCGGTGAGTTCAGTAACCATGGTTTGAAAATTCAACAGCGCTTCAAGTCTGCCCTGTGCAATTTCTGCCTGGTATGGGGTGTATGCAGTGTACCATCCCGGGTTTTCAAGAATATTTCTTTTAATAGGTGAAGGGGTAAAACTTTCATGGTAGCCGAGGCCTATATATGATTTAAAGACTTTGTTTTTAAATGCCAGTTTTTTTATGTGGTTCAGATATTCATTTTCAGTCATGGCTTCGGGTAAATCCAGGTCGGATGTAAGCCTGATACCCTGGGGTAAAGTTTCCTGAATCAGTTGATCTAAACTTTCTACGCCAACGGTATTCAACATCTTTTTTATCTCTTCATCCCGGGGCCCAATATGGCGTAATGTAAAAGAATCTGTGTTCATTTTTAAATGATATAAAAGCATTATTATATGGGGGCAAAAGTACTGATTTTCTATGTGATGATTTAAATTTTGCCCGTGAGAAAAAAGAAAGTTTTTAACCAAAAACAGGTGTTATTAACACTTTGCCTATTTTTGCCTGATGTCTTTTTTAAAGAAAATATTTGACTTTTATATTGATGCCAGTATACATGTGGCTTTGGCTGTTTATGCATTTGTACGGATCACAATGCTGACATTTAATATTGCGTATGATGAGAACCTTGGTTATGTGGTTTTTTATGGTGCCATTGTGGGATATAATTTTTTAAGATACGCCGGGGATGCAAAACATTATTTGTTTGTAGATAAGACCTATGTAAAAGTTATTCAGGCTTTTAGTTTTGTCGCTTTCTTTTTGTCATGTTATTACATTTTTCAGTTACCGTTTGAAATCATTTACCGGATAGGGGGCTTAGTTATTGTTGCTATTCTTTACATGATCCCGCTTCGTAAAAGAAAAAGAAACATCAGGAGCCTGGCAGGGATAAAAGTGCCTGTCGTTGCTTTGGTATGGACAGCCACTACCGTATTATTACCGGTCATTAATGCAGATATTAAGGTGGATTTAAATGTAGTTCTGGAAGCTGTACAGCGTTTTCTATACATCATTATCCTGATGATTCCTTTTGAAATACGGGATATGGAGGAGGACAACCTCCGGTTAAAAACGATCCCGCAGCAACTAGGTATCAAGAGAACTAAACTGTTAGGCATTCTTTTGTTGGTACCATTTTATGCGCTGGAATTTTTAAAGGATGTTGTAAGTTGGGACAGAGTCTATGTGCTGACAATAATTTCGATTATAACTGCTTTATTAATTTTCTTTTCTAAAGAGAAACAGGGCAAATATTATAGCGGGTTTTGGGTAGAAAGTTTGCCTATTTTGTGGTGGGTATTGCTTTTAGGGAGTTAATTTATTTTTTCTTGAAGAGCTCACAGGTTTCAAAAACCTGTGAGCTCTTAATGTTTTCAATTTCTTTCAGGTGTCTGTGAAAGTGAAAGAAGTTTTTGTGTTATTTTGAAAGTTCGGACTCCAAATTTTTTTTTATCTTTTCTTTATCCTGAGGCTTTAAGGTTTTAATATTGGCTTCACCGCATAATTGGGTAAGCTTTTTGTTGTTTTTAGAGTATTGCCTGCAAATTTTGCACAGGAATAGGTGTACGCGCAATTTCATTTTTTGCCAGGATGATATTTTTTCATATTGTGATTTATCGCAAATATGATATGCTTCCTTACAATTTAGAAATATTTTATTCTCTTTTTCTTTCATTTATTTCAGTTAAAACCAACTTTTGTTTAAACAGTCAATTAAAGATATTCTGGCTCTGTGTATAATGACCCATAAATTAGACGCTGTGATGTTCAACTCATTACAAATATCTTCAGTGTCCATTCCGTCAATGGTTTTTAATTTGAATACTTCTGCCTGTTTTTCGGGGAGTTTGCTCAGGCATTCCTGTATGGCAAGTCCGAGTTCATTATTTTGCATAGAGTCTTCGGCATTCCTGTCAAACGGATCCGCCACTTGTTGTTCCAGCCAGTCGCCTTCATTTTCATCATTAACTGAAGAATAGTTCATTCTTACCTCAGCTTTACCCTTATTGGAATTTATTTTCCGGTAATGGTCTATGATTTTTCTTTTTAAGATTGAAATAAGCCAGGTTCGTTCGGAGGCTTCTCCTTTAAAGTTTCCGGCCGATTTTAACCCTGCTAAAAAAGTTTCCTGAACCAGGTCCTGTGCCACTTCGGCGTCACTAACACGTGAAATGGTGAAGTTATAGAGGTAATCGGCGTAAAGATCTACCCATTTTTTTGGATCAAGGGTATTGTCCGGCATTGGCTTATTAGTTATAACTTCAAAAATAAGGGAAAAAGTTGGAACGGTTTACATTAATTCTATAATGATACCTCGGCCACTTTTTTAATGGAATTGTTTCTTGATTTTAAAAAATTGTACATGTATTTTTTTAAAAATATCGTATTCATAATTTTACCTGCAAATCCATAGGGAACTTCGTAATCAAAACTGTCTATCATTAAAGTATTATTGTCCTGTTGTTTAAATATGTGATGATGTTCCATAAACTTAAAATGCCCTTTTTGCATTTTGTCAACAAAATATACAGGAGATTTAAGCTTAGTAATGATACTGGTATGTTTTAACCAGATACCAAAGTGTTTGCCCTTCCATGTTACCCATTCATTAAGTTCCAGTAGACCCGATGTTTTGCCTGCTATAGCTTTTTCGCCGGTCTGAGATGTAGATATTAAATGGTGGTCTACACTTCTGGATAAATCAAAGACTATTTCTACAGGGGCTTTTATGAGTGTTTCAAGGTATAATGTTGTCATTTTACAGAATTTATAGATTATATACACATAAAACTGTTATTGTTGAATGATATTAGAGAAAGCCTTTTCAAGAGTCTGATACTTGAATGTAAAACCATATTCAGTTAATCTTTTTGGAATTACATTTCTGCTTTTTAAAACCAATTCAGTTTCTGTTTGAATTATTTTTGAGCCGAGCTCCAACAGCGTTTTATTAACCGGTATGCCAACCGACATATTCAATGCTTTCCTGAGTGATGCCATAAATTGTTTATTTCGAACGGGTAGAGGAGATACCACATTGATGATGTTATCGATTATATTATTATTGATAATGAATTCTACGGCCCTTGCAAAATCTTCTTCATGTATCCAGCTTACAAACTGATTGCCATTTCCCTGTTTCCCGCCAAAGCCTATTTTAACAATGGATTTTAGTGGTTTAAAGGCCCCGCCATGTTTTCCTAGCACTATAGAGGTTCTCAATGCAACTTTTCTTGTTCCCTGTACTTTAAAAGTAAAAAATTCCTTTTCCCAGGCTTTAGCAATGTTCATTGAAAAATCGTTCCCAATTTCTCCGGTATATTCATCCATTTGTTTATCTGTTGAATTCCTGTAAATGGTAGCAGTAGATGAGTTTAACCATAATTTAGGGGGTTGATGGCATAGGGATACAGCTTCATTGAGTATCTTGGTAGACTCAATCCTTGAATTGTAAATTAATTCTCTGTTCTTTTTGGTATATCTGCAATCTACAGATTGTCCGGTTAAATTTATCAGAACGTCTGCATTTTCCAGTTGTGATTCCCAACCGGAAAATGATTTTGCATCCCATTGAATGTATTCAACATTTAATTTCTTTTTGACTTCAGATCGTGTTAATACAATTATTTGGGATACTTTATCTTTAAAATGATTTATGAGAATTTTGCCTAAAAAACCTGTTCCGCCTGCTATGATTATTTTTTTCATTGTGTTGTATTTATTTTAGATTTTTTTCTACCTCTAAACAGCAGGAATAAATTAAAGAACAATACGATACCCAGGTAAATACTAAATCCGCCTATTTTGCTGCTCAGATCTTCAAACAAATTCTGGTAGGTATATTCATCTATACCATAGGTGGAAATTTTAAGAATGAGTAAAGCCCATCCTATATTAAGAAGATAGAAGCCTATTTTAAACAGTTTGTTAGTAGCATTTGCTATATCTTCTTTTCCTTTAAATATATCGCTCATAAACACTTTTCCATTAGTAAAAAGAGCTTTAGATACATAACTGGTAAGCAATAGCACAATAGGTAAATAAATAATATACCCGATTAAAATTTTTGAATTTTCCATTTTTATTGATTTTGATTATTCATTTTATTTAAAAATAAGTGGATCCAGCAAAGATTAAAGTAATGCAACCCGGCCAGGATAAGAATAATAATACTAAGTTGTTGTGTTAACGATTCTACTAATTCCTTCCATGTTTCTATAGGATCCCAAACAGCTATTGCCAGTACTGCATAACCTATATTTATTAGATAATAGCAAACAAGAAGCGTTTTGTTTATTAGCAGGTTTACATTCTCGCCAGTTTTAAAATGCAGAAAGTATACCCTTCCGTTTTTATAACACATGTGTCCTACCTTAAGAATAATGGCCACTATTATAAACAAATAGATAAGGTATGAGATTAGGTTATAGTTCATTATTTTTTAATTGATAGGTGATGTATACATGAAAACCGGCAAGTAACATTGGGATCAGTGCTATAAACACTCCCGTTAATATGTCATTGATAAAGAATTCGTTATATTCATTTTGCAGCAAAAAAACAATCGCATAAAAGATAACCAATATGCCATATGTGATAATTAATTTCTGGCCCCTAGGACTGAACTTTTTGAATTGGTACAGCAAGTATATAAATATTAGAATTTGAACAGCGCCTAGTAGTACCTGGAACATAAGTGCCAGGAAAAAAGTAATCACCATTGCGTATAATAAGATGTTGATTATAAACAGGATTTTATTTATTATGTATATGCTTTTCATATTTTTCATTTTAAAGTTTCAGAAATATTTGAAATATAATATTAAAAAAAATCAACGCATTAATTTGAATAGTGTTTTGGTAATCCAGTTTTCTTTTTGCTCAGTTATTTTATCTATCATATTATCCGCTCGCAACATAAAATTGTAGAGGTCTGTGGTTTGCTTTTTAAATAGTTTAGCATCTTCATTGTTTTCTTCAACCTCACAAACTTCTTTCAGGACACGGATAGCAGGTTTTATTTCTCTTTTACTCCTTTCCTTCGCTATTTTTCGGGCAAGTTCATCTATGTCTTTCTCCCCAGTAAAGAATTCCTTGCGTTCACCCGGTTTGTATTCTTTAAAAACAATTCCCCAATCCATTAATCCACGTAAGTTCATGCTGGCATTACCTCTGGAAATTTGGAGCTCTTCCATAATATCTTCCATAGAAAGGGGTTCTGTTGAAACCATAAGCAGGGCGTGAATCTGTGCCATCGTTTTATTAATGCCCCATTGTGTGCCAAATGCACCCCAGGTTTGAATAAATTTGTTTTTAGCGTCTTTTAGTTTCATAAAACAAATATAATAAAGTTTTTAAACTTTCAAAAATAATTGAAAGTTTATTTTTAAAATTGATTTACCTTTAGTATTGTAATAAACATTATATATGGTAAGAACAATTTTATTTTTAGCAATCTTGGCTCTCTTATTTTCTTGTAAAAACAATAACAAAGGATCACAAGATTCAACTAAAACAGGAAAATCTGTAGATGAAGAGATAAGTAACACGGTAGATAACCCCGAAAGTGATGAATATTCATTTTTATCGGAGTATCCAACTAAAGCACTGCCATTTGTCGATTCCACTAATTTTAATAATATAACTAAATCAAAACAATTAACAGACCAACAAAAGGGTTTACTTCGTTTGGATAAAATCCTTGGTGAGAATTATTCAGATATTGTGCAATCACTTCAAATTAACTACAGAGTTAATTTGTCTGATAATTTTAGTACTATTATCATGTCCTATGAGTTAGGTGAGCATGAATTGTTAAGTAAAGTAATTAATTATGATGCGCATTTTAAGCCAATTGCCTGGGAAACAATTGCATATGATGAAATTGCAGAAGGGCTTGTAAGGAAGCAAAGTAAGATTTATAAAGATAGTATTATTGTAAGCAGGATAAATTATTTTGATGAAGTGCCGGACACTACGTTCACCAGGTTTAAAATAGGTAAAAATGGTTTCATTGTAAATGTAGATGAATAATCTTATGAGTGTGAAAAGAATTAATTTAATAGTTGTATTTCTTGTATTGTTGTCTTCCTGTGTACAAACAAAAACAGAAATCAACACTCTTGATATTACACAATTTGACCTCGATACAGCCAAGAATGGGGTTTTAATTGATGTCCGCACACTGGAGGAGTATGCCGAAGGACATCTGCCAAATGCCATAAACATTGACGTTCAAGATGATAGTTTTGCTGTAAAAATGGAGAAATTAAGGAAAAATAGAAAGGTGTACCTTTATTGTAAGACCGGTAAAAGAAGTGCTCGTGCTGCCGCCATAGCTGATACCCTGGGATTCAAAAATATTTACAACCTTGATGGTGGATTTATAGGCTGGAAGGAAGCAGGGAAGGTTGTGGAAACCTCCTCAAATTAAGAATTAAGAATGCAAAATTAAGAATTTAGAGTGTTAATTTATTAACGTCTAAGATTGATATATCGATTTAAAAATTTAAAATTCCAAATCCCAAACACCAATTTAAATTACGAGTCATATTAGAAAACTATTCTCCCCCTTTGGGGGAGCCTGTCTGCCGACAAAGGCAGGCTAGAGGGGGCTTTAACCCAATAACCAATAACAACCTTACTTCTCAATCAACCCGGCCCTACGTAATAAAGCATCCGGTTGAGGTGCTTGTCCGCGAAAACGTTTATACAGTTCCATCGGGTTTACTGTTCCGCCCTGTGATAACACAAAATTTTTGAATTTATCGGCTACATCTTTATTAAAAATTCCCTTTTCTTTAAACAATTCAAAGGCATCGGCATCTAACACTTCTGCCCATTTGTAGCTGTAATAACCCGCTGAATACCCTCCCTGGAAAATATGTGAAAAGGATGTGCTCATGCATGTTTCCGGATTATCAGGATATAGGTCCGTTTCTTTAAAAGATTCTCTTTCATGCCCTTTTACGTCTTTAATAGAGGTAGGGTCTGCTCCGTGCCAACTCATATCCAACAATCCAAAGCTTAATTGGCGTAAAGTTGCGAGTCCCTGAAGAAAAGTAGAAGATTCCCGGATCTTGTTAATATATTCCATGGGAATCATCTCACCGGTTTCATAATGTGTTGCAAATAGCTCCAGTGCTTCTTTTTCATAACACCAGTTTTCCAAAACCTGGCTGGGTAGCTCAACAAAATCCCAATATACACTCGTTCCACTTAAACTAGGGTATGTAGTATTTGCTAGTATTCCGTGTAAAGCATGTCCGAATTCATGAAATAAGGTGGTCACTTCGTTAAAAGTGAGCAAAGATGGTTTGGTTGGTGTGGGTTTTGTAAAATTACAAACATTGGAAATATGCGGACGCTCATTCTTACCATCTTTAATAAATTGTGGTTTGTAGGATGTCATCCATGCGCCGTTACGCTTTCCGGGCCTCGGATGAAAATCTGCATAGAAGATGGAGATTAGATCGCCTTTATCATCAACAACTTTATAAGTTTTTACGTCCGGGTGGTATTTATCGATATCGTGAATTTCTTCAAAATGTAAACCATAGAGCTTTTGAGTGATCGTAAAAACCCCGTTGATTACATTTTCGAGTTTGAAATAAGGTTTCAACTTCTCATCGTCCAGGTCAAACAGTTTTTGTTTTAATTTCTCAGTATAATACGCTGCATCCCATTTCTGTAAAGTATCGATCTTGTCAAGCTCTTTTACGAATCCCTGAAGTTGGGAAAACTCCCTTTCGGCTGCCGGTTTTGCTTTTTTAAGTAAATCCAGAAGAAAATTATTTACTTTTTCGGGTGTTTCAGCCATTCTTTCTTCCAGAACAAAATGTGCATGCGTTTTATAACCTAGAAGATTAGCCCTTTCATGGCGAAGTTTTACTATTTTTAAAACTATGTCCCGGTTATCGAGTTTATCATTATGAAAACATTTACTGCTAAACGCCAGGTATAGCTTTTTGCGAAGCTCCCTGTTATCAGCATAGGTCATAAACGGAATATAGCTGGGGTAGTTTAGTGTAAAAACCCAGCCTTCTTTGTTTTTGTTCTGCGCATCTTCCCTGGCAGCTTCTATAATTCCTTCGGGCAATCCGCTTAAATCTTCTTCATTCACTATGTGAAGTTCATATTTATTGGTCTCTGCCAATACATTTTCACCGAACGTTAAACTTAATTTGGAAAGTTCTTTATCAATTTCCCGGAGCTTTGCTTTTTTGTCATCAGGAAGATTAGCTCCGTTTCTGGAAAAACTTTTATATTTTTTATCGAGGAGGGTATGTTGTTCTGCGGTTAAGCTTAAAGAATCCTTTTTATCATAAACTTCCTTAACCCGAAGAAATAATTCTTTATTGAGCCTGATATCATTCCCAAATTCGGACAATAAGGGAGATACTTCCTGGGCTATTTTTTGAATTTCATCATTGGTTTCAGCGCTGTTTAAATTAAAAAACAGACTGGTGACCCGATCCAGTTGTTCTCCAGAAAATTCCAGTGTTTCTATGGTGTTTTTAAAATCCGGAGTCTCTTTATTTGAAGTTATTTTATCAATCTCTGCTCGAGTTTTCTCTATTTCATCTTTAATGGATGGGAGGAATTCCCCTACCTTTATTTTAGAGAAGGGAGCTGTATTATATTTGTCGGAAAAACTAGTGTTTAAAATACTCATTATTTTTATTTTGTGCATTTCATCGAAAAAATTTGCATTTAATCGATATTAGTTGTACGTTTGTCTTGTAAATAAGAAATCAATATATGATCAAAATATACTTTTAACCCTACTATTTGTTATGCGATGTTGTCCTGAAATAGACTTTGCCCCACAGAGTCTATTTTTTTTGTGCGAAAAAACCGGATTTTGTAATGATATTTAAAATCTTTTTCACCCTACAAGGCTTTGTTTCAGCCTTTATTTTTAACATCTTCTGCACCTTTTATAACCTTATCTTTCAGTCCTTCTTTATATAGTAAAATTTTATCCAGCATGCATTTATCTGAAGAAGCAATTATTTGTGCTGCGAGTATTCCTGCATTTTTTGCGCCATTGAGGGCAACTGTTGCAACAGGTACACCTCCGGGCATTTGCAGGATAGAAAGTACAGAATCCCAGCCGTCAATAGAATTTCTGCTTTTTACGGGTACACCAATTACAGGTAGGGGTGACAACGATGCTATCATACCCGGTAAATGTGCTGCACCACCTGCACCTGCTATAATTACAGATATGCCACGCGTATGTGCTTTTTTACCGTAATCAAACATTTTTTCAGGGGTACGGTGTGCCGATACAATGTCAATTTCCACTTCTATATCAAATCCCTTTAAAATATCTATGGCTTCCTGCATAATGGGTAAGTCGCTGGTGCTTCCCATAATTACTGCTACTTTAGACATGGTTTATTTTTTTAATTATTAGATTTTCCTAAACTCTAAACTCTAAACTCTAAATTCCAAACTCCAAACTCTTACCTCCCTACGGCTCCTCAATGCTGATCACTTTAATGGTATTCTTTACTTTTTCTGCAATTTTTCTGGCTTCATTCATGTCTTCATTGACAATAGTAACATGGCCCATTTTCCGGAACGGACGGGCTTTTCGTTTTCCGTAAATATGGGGGGTTACACCTTCCATCTCCATTATTTTTTCAATATTTTCATAAACAACATCTCCTTCATAACCTTCAGCCCCGACTAAATTCACCATAATACCTGCCACCTTACTATCTGTTTTTCCCAGTGGTAGGCCAAGAATAGCTCTTACATGTTGTTCAAACTGATTGGTGTAACTAGCCTCTATACTGTAATGTCCGCTGTTATGTGGCCTTGGCGCTACTTCATTAACCAGGATTTCATCATCCTGCGTCTGGAACATTTCAACGGCAAGCAATCCTACATGTTTAAAAGCTTGTGAAACTTTTAAAGCTATTATCTGTGCTTTTCTGGCTACATCTTTATGAATACGGGCCGGACAGATCACATATTCTACCTGGTTTGCTTCCGGATGAAATTCCATTTCTACTACCGGATAGGTTACTACATGTCCATCTGCATTTCGGGCGACAATAACCGCTAATTCATTTTTAAAAGGTATTTTATTTTCAGTGATACACTCAACATTTGGTAAATCGTGAAGGTCAGAATAGGTTTTAATTATTTTCACACCTTGTCCGTCATACCCGAACTGGGCACTTTTCCACACAAAAGGAAAAGAAAGGCTTTCATTGTTTATTGCAGTGAGAATTTCTTCTGTATAAGCAAAACGCGAAAAAGGTGCAGTAGGTATGTTATTGTCTATATAAAATAATTTTTGATGAGCTTTATTCTGAATTTTTTTAAGTGTTTGAGATGAAGGATACACTTTTTTACCCTCCTGTTCAAGCTTTTCCAAGGCTTTTAAATTTACATTTTCAATTTCAATAGTTAAAATGTCTACTTTTTTTCCAAAATTATAAACAGTTTCAAAATCCATTAAGTCACCCTGGTAAAACTCATTACAGGCAATTTTACACGGTGCTTCCTCATCAGGATCCAGAACAACTGTATAAATATCAAACTTACGGGTTTCATACAGGAGCATTTTACCCAGTTGTCCGCCACCCAGAATGCCGAGTTTAAAGTCAGAAGAAAAGTAATTCATTTAAAATTTTAAAATGTTTGTGCAAAAATACGGTTAATTATGAAATTAAGTTACTGAGTCACTAAGTTATTAAGTTATTTGGATAAAGCCCCCTCTATCTCCCCCTAAGGGGGAGGATTTGATTTTGGAATTTTCAATCTGAATCTTCAATTTTAAATTGGCATCCATTACTTGGCACCCGACATCGGTCATCCCCATCCAACCTTAAAATCATAAATCATTATTCCTTAATCATAAATCATTATTCCTATCTTTGCAAATCCATTTAAAAATATGAGTTTTGATCAAACTTCACGATAAATACTTTGAACCCTATATTTCTGCTGCTGAAATAGAAAAAGCAGTAAAGCGGATCTCCGAAGAAATCGCTGCAGATTTTAAGGATGAGACACCCATTTTTGTATGCGTTCTCAATGGTGGATTTATGTTTATGGCGGATCTGGTAAAGAATTACCCGTATCCATGTGAAGTAAGTTTTGTAAAACTGAGTTCATATCACGGATTGTCCTCTACAGGCATTGTGGAAACTTTATTGGATGTGCCTGATAATGTGAAAGGCAGAAGTGTAATTATTGTAGAAGATGTGATTGATACTGGAAGGACTGTTAAGGAACTCGTTAATATGTTTTCTAATATTAAGGTAAAGCGGTTTAAAATAGCTTCTGTATTTTACAAGCCCGATGTATACTCCGGGGAGTATAATATTGATTATGTGGGTTTAAAAATCCCGGATAAATTTATTGTAGGGTACGGTCTGGATTATAAGGAACAGGGTAGAAATTTACCGGAAGTTTATAAATTAAAAGAAAATAAGATGATCAACTTAGTGCTGTTTGGCAAACCTGGTGCAGGCAAAGGAACACAAGCTAATTTTTTAAAAGAAAAGTACAATTTGGTACATATATCTACAGGTGATGTATTCCGGTATAATATTAAAAATAAAACGAAGCTGGGAAAATTAGCACAATCTTATATGGATAAAGGCGACCTCGTACCCGATGAAGTGACTATTAACATGTTACAGGATGAGGTTGAAAAAAACCCGGATGCCCATGGTTTTATTTTTGATGGTTTCCCAAGAACTATTGCCCAGGCAGAAGCATTGGATTCATTTTTAAGCGTAAAAGATATGCGGATTGACGCTACAATTGCCCTTGAAGCAGATGATGAGGTTTTAATACAGCGCTTGTTAGGCAGGGGGAAAGTAAGCGGTAGAAGTGATGACCAGGATGAAGAGAAGATCAGGAACCGTTTTGATGAGTATAACGAAAAAACAGCCCCTTTAAAGGAATACTATAAAAAAGACGGTAAATTCTACAGTGTAAATGGTATAGGGAGCATCGAAGAAATTACCGAACGTTTAGGAAATGTTATAGACTCTCTATAGCTGCAACAATAAAAAAAATGATTTCACCATTATTTTTTCAAAACCTGAAAGAAATTGCAGACAATAAAATAGAATTAAAAAAACATAAAACGATACTTGAGGGGGTAGATTGGGAATCCGTGGCCATACACTGTTTTGAAAGTTTGGTTAATTTCTTCAAGAATTTAGACAGAAGCAGATTAGGTTCTCACGGAATAGAAACAATTGGTGTGGTTGATATATGTTGGAATGAGTACGGAAGTGATATTGAGGTAGATTTTATGCCGGATAACAATTTTGAAGAAGCGTTTGATGAAGGTTGTATAATGAATGATTCAGCTATTGATAATAACGACTTTTTTTCTAAATATTTTGATGTCTCCGGAGAAGAAGCCTGGCGGGAAATAGGGGATGATTATTTAGAAATAATAACAATTTTTTACCATCTGACTGAGGAGATCATCGAAAAGGTTGTTGAGCATGAAGCTTTTAAAAGTCTGCCCAAAAAATCACCTTGCCATATTGGATTTGCCGGTTTTCATGATGAGGAAAGAACACTTATACATACTATAAGTTAATAAATGGCTATAAAAAATGACTGAAGGAAATTTTACAGATTATGTAAAGGTACAGATAGCTTCCGGTAAAGGAGGCCAGGGATCTGCCCATTTACGCCGTGAAAAATATGTAGCAAAAGGAGGTCCCGACGGGGGAGATGGTGGCCGAGGAGGCCATGTAATTGTCAGGGGCAACAAAAATTTATGGACATTAATTCATTTTAAGTTTAAGCGTCATTACAAAGCCGGACATGGAGAACATGGCAGTAAACAAACCAGCACCGGGGCCGATGGAGAAGATGTGTATATAGATGTGCCTTTGGGAACTTTAGTTAAAGATGCAGAAACCAATGAAGTTCTTTTTGAAATTACAGAAGAGGGTGAAGAAAAAATTGTTTTAGAAGGAGGTAAAGGCGGTTTGGGAAATGCACATTTTAAAAGTGCTACCAATCAAACACCCCGATACGCCCAACCCGGAATGCCGGGCCAGGAAAAAGACATTTTACTTGAATTAAAACTTTTGGCCGATGTAGGGCTGGTAGGATTTCCGAATGCCGGAAAATCTACATTGTTGTCGGTAATGACATCTGCAAAACCAAAGATTGCGGATTATGAATTTACTACGTTAAAACCAAATTTAGGGATTGTTCAGTACAGGGATTTTCAAAGTTTTGTAATGGCAGATATTCCCGGGATCATTGAGGGCGCAGCAGAAGGTAAGGGGCTTGGACATTATTTTTTGCGACATATTGAGCGTAACTCGGTTTTACTCTTTTTACTTCCGGCTGATAGCCCGGATATTTCCAAAGAGTATGAGATCCTTCTTCATGAACTGAGAAAATATAATCCTGAAATGCTGGATAAAGAACGTCTTGCAGTAATTTCAAAATCTGATATGCTGGATGAAGAACTCATGAACGAAATGAAAACAGAGCTGGATAAAGATTTAGATATTCCCTACCTTTTTATTTCCTCAGTAACACAATTAGGTATTGTAGAGTTAAAAGACAGGCTTTGGGAATTGCTAAACACTCCGAATCAGATATAAATTTACTCTATTAACCGGCAGATTTCAAAAACAAAATACTCCTTTCTCTTAACCAAAAAGGGAATAAAACAAGCCCTAATTATTCCATAAAAATGATTCCACCCTTTAGGGTCGGGGCAATGAATCATTTTTATTTTAAATATTGATTTTCTTTTTCCCCCTGGCCCCTAAAGGGGAGAAAATCAATATTGTCATTTCTTCACAAGATGATTTAAAGCTGACCAAAACAGCACCTTTTTAAAGGCTATGGTAATTTTTCCTTCATATTTGAAACAAAATCAGTAACTTTTCGTCTTATTTAACAGCCTCACCACTTACCATAACATGTAACCGCTGGTCATAATTATATTGCAGGTTTTTGCATACCGGGATATTTTTGAAAAAAAATTATTTTATCGGTAACAATAACATTCGCTATGCTACTAATGAATTGATTCTGAATACAAAAGAAATTAAACATTAAACACGTATCATGAAAAAACAAATTTTTAAAATTAAGCAAGTTCTTACCCTGACCCTGGTAGTTAGCAGTTTTGGACTCGCTGCACAGGAAGTGGCAGGAACCTGGAAAGGGGCTCTTAACATTCAGGGGACAGAAATGCCTTTAGTTTTTAATGTTGAAGAAACCAATGGTGAGTATTTTTCAACTATGGACAGCCCGTCCCAGGGAGCCATGGGAATCCCCATGGATGAAACATTATTTGCAGACAACCAGCTGACGATCGTATTTAAACAGGCTGGAATTAAATATGTAGGTACTTTAAATGAAAACAATATATCAGGGACATTTTATCAGGGGACTATGGAATTACCGTTAAATTTAGAAAAATCAGAAAAAACAGTACCGGGTAATCCTGCATTAGTTACTTCAGAAGAAGAACTTAATAAACTGGCTTCGTACGATAAAGGAAATTATTTGTACAGCGTAGAAGATTATTTTGCTAAACCAATGGCATCAGAATTCAGGTTTTCACCTGACGGGAAATACCTTTCCTATAAAGAAAAAGATGAAAACGGGAAAAGACATGTGTATGTGAAAGAAGTAAGTTCAGGTAAAGTTTCCCGTGCTATTGAAGAGAAAGAAGAACTTATAAGAGGTTATGGGTGGATAAACAATGAAAGGCTGGCATATGTAATGGATAAGGGAGGCGACGAAAATTATCACCTTTATACCGTTAATTTAGATGGATCCGGTGTAAAAGACCTTACGCCCTTTGAAGGTGTGCGTGCCAGTTTTTTAGAATTGTTAAAAGAAGATAAAGATCATATCATTATTTCATTAAATAAAAATAATCCCCAGGTTTTTGATCCCTATAAAGTAAATGTAGTTACCGGAGAAATGGTGCAACTTTATGAAAATAATGATATAGAAAATCCTGTGGCGGGGTATGACTTTGACAGGGAAGGAAATTTAAAAGGTTTCACCAAAATGCGGGATGGGGTTGAGCAGGATTTATACTACTTTAAAGATGGTGCAGAGCCTGAAATAATAAAAAGTTTAAGCTGGAAAGATGCATTTTCAATTGTAGCATTCAACTATGCTACAGAGAACCCGCATGATGCATACGTGGTTTCCAATTTAGACAATGATAAATCAGAGATCGTATTATATGACCTCAAGGAAGACAAGAAAATAAAGAATATTTATTCGAATGATGAGTATGATGTATCTAATTTAAGCCTTTCGAGGAAAAGAAATTATGAATTGGATTATATATCATATCAGGGGGTAAAAAGGGTAGTGGTGCCGGTAAGTGATTATTTCAAGAAACTTCACTCTAAATTTGAAAAAGAGTTTAAGGGAAAACAGTATTCAATAGCAGATTTTACAGATGATGAAAGCAAATATTTACTGTTTGTACAAAGTGATAAATTATATGGGACTTACTATTCGTATGACGTAGCTAAAAATGAATTTAAACTGCTTTATAATTTAATGCCACAATTAAAAGAAGAGGACATGGCAGATATGCGTCCGATCTCCTTTAAAAGCAGGGATGGTTTAACCATCCACGGATATATTACACTGCCAAAAGAGGCTGTAAACGGGCAAAAAGTACCCCTTATTGTGAACCCGCATGGTGGGCCACAGGGTGTGCGTGACACATGGGGTTTTAATCCGGAAGTCCAGTTGTTTGCAAGCAGGGGTTATGCCACCTTACAGGTAAATTTCAGAATTTCGGGTGGTTATGGCCGTGAATTTTTGGAATCCGGATTTAAGCAAATTGGCAGAAAAGCAATGGATGATGTTGAAGACGGAGTAAAATACGTTATAGACCAGGGATGGGTAGATAAAGATAAGGTTGCTATTTATGGTGGTAGTCATGGTGGTTATGCTGTATTACGCGGACTCACAAAAACGCCGGACCTTTATGCCTGCGGAGTGGATTATGTGGGTGTATCGAACCTGTTCACATTTATGAAAACCATTCCACCGTACTGGAAGCCATACTTAAAAATTATAAAAGAGATATGGTATGATGAAGATGTTCCTGAAGAAAAAGCAATCATGGAAGAAGTATCGCCGGTGTACCAGATAGACAAGATCAAAAAACCATTATTCGTTGTACAGGGTGCCAATGACCCGCGTGTAAATATTGATGAATCTGACCAGATTGTAAGTGCTTTACGTGAAAAAGGATTTGATGTGCCTTACATGGTAAGATACGATGAAGGCCACGGGTTTGGCAAAGAAGAAAATTCAATAGCCATGTATAAGGCCATGATGGGATTCTATGCAAAACATTTAAAAGACAAGGAAAAACCTGTCAAGGATTAAGGATAAAAACAGATGATTATATGAAGGGGAGCCAATTTGGTTCCCTTTTTTTATTGTTTATTTGCTTTTTACTAGTTAATTGGTTAATAGTGATTAGTGGTTAATGAATTGAATTTTACTGAATTAGTAAATTAACTTTGATTCACGATTCAACATTCCACAGGATATACTTTTAGTGTAATCAGATTAAAAACCTTCTCCCTAAGTTTATTCCGATGGACAATAATCCAAAATTTCCGTATCTGAAATTAACATATAGTCAATTAGTTGTCTACTTTTTAAAAATTGCTTTATCTTGTACAGCCGTTAAATCTCACTTTATTTGTGAACATAATTATTACAAAAGATTATGAAAAATTTTAGTATAACCGAACTCGGAAAAAATGAACTTATTACATTGAATAAGGAGCAATTTTTGCAATGTATTTATCATTTTAGTCCATCTAAAACATTTACAGATATATGTGAATCAATAAATTGGGATTGGGTTTTTAAAGATTTTGAATTTCAAATTTACATTGGAAATATTAGTATAGACGAGCCTTTAATATTAGATGAAAAAAGTAATCTTTTAGTTGTTGGAAATATAAAAACTCCCTGGCTTTCAAATAATACAGAAGGTGGAGCGGTTATTACAATAGGAAATGTAGAATGTGATTACTATAATAATTCTTGGAATAAAGTAAATTTGATAAGTGGAAACTTAATAGCTAATAAACTTCTTATTACTGCTTTTCAGGACTCTTCAATATTTGTTCTGGGTAATGTTAAAACAGATTTTTTCTATGGAGAGGATATATGGATTTCTGTTGGAGGAAATGCGGAAATGGAATATGGTGTTGGATATTGTCTTGCATTAGACTATAAGGAAAGCAAGAAATCATTTATGCCTAAACATGAAAAGGAAAAATCACTTAAATATTTAAACTTGGATGTAGATTCTGAGGATTTTGAAGTTCACAATGCAATAGAAATAGTTTTACAAAATTTTCCTTCATATAAACCCGTCACATATAAAGTGGTTCTGAGGTAAAACAATCAATAATAATAGCACTATCTGGGATATATTAAAAAGGGAGACATTGGCTCTCTTTTTTGTGAATCATTTTTATTTTCTCTTTCCAAATGTGGCTTCGAGAGTCTAAGCCACCATTGCGAAACAAATATTCTAGAGGCTTCATCGAGTGCATATAATGAACAACTTAAAAAGCTCCTTTCCCTGGTTCTACCACCCCGTCTGAACTCCAAAATTTGTTTGGAGTTCATCCACCCCCTCCTTTCCGATACTTCCTAAAATCCGTAAGTCTGTCTTGAAATTATTTTTTGACAATTTCTAAAGTTGAA
>CALGUD010000073.1 GCA_937901915.1 uncultured Flavobacteriaceae bacterium | reverse complement strand
AATAACTGAGATAACCTGAAACAAACCATGCCTGAAGGAACTCTCTGCATCTCCTAAAACCATAGGGTGGTAGGCACTTTGTGGCACCTCAGCTTTAAAATAAACAACTCCCGCTACTATTACCGAAAAAACTATGGTTAAAAAGAAATAATATTTAAACTCATCATCCTTAATTACTCTCTGTATATTTCCTTTGAATGCAAAGTAACTTAATACAAAGTTTGTTCCTGCTAAAAACATAAAAAGAATAACTATATACTGAATAAGCGGATTATCATTCCAATACGCTAAACTTGCGTTTTTTGTTGAAAAGCCACCCGTTGCAATTGTTGACATGGAATGGTTAAGAGCATCAAAAAAATTCATTCCTGCCAGACTCAAAAGCAGGGTTTCGGCCAAAGTATAACCAAAATAAATAAACCATAAACGTTTTGCAGTATCTGTTATCCTTGGATGAAGTTTATCAGCATTGGGACCGGGGGCTTCGGCTGCAAAAAGCTGCATACCACCAATTCCCAATAAGGGTAAAATTGCAATTGCAAGTACAATAATACCCATGCCCCCTATCCAATGGGTCATACTCCTCCAGAATAAAAGTCCTTTAGGAATCGATTCTATATCGTCTAAAATGGTTGCTCCCGTAGTAGTATAACCACTCATAGATTCAAAAAAAGAATTGGTAACGGTATCTATTGCGCCAGAAAATAAGTATGGTAACATACCAGAGAGGGACATAAATATCCACCCGAATGTAACGATCATGTAACCTTCTCTTTTTTTGATTTCTTTTTTATGTCCGGTAGTGGTAAACATGAGCAGAACTCCAACAAGTATAGTTGTTATACCGGCAAAAGATATTTCTAAAGTAACACCGTCTTTATAAATACTGCTCACTAAAGCAGCCAATAACATAAACCCTCCATTGAAGAGCAACAAAAGGCCCATAAAATGAAAAATTATTTTGGTGTTGAGTCTTTTCATTATAGCTAAAGGAATAATTTCTCTATTCTGGAAATTGACTGCGGTAAACAGCACACAACTACCCTGTCTCCAGCTTTTATTTCAAAATCCCCAAGCGCAATGAGGCCCTCCCCATTTCTGATTACCCCTCCGATAGTTGCCGCTTTAGGAAAATCTAAATCGCGAATAATTTTACCGGTTACCGCTGACGTAGGCTTAACAATAAATTCGAGGATTTCGGCATTCAGGTTATTAAGCCTTGTTAAAGCCACCACCTCTCCTTTTCGTATGTGCCTGAAAATATTGTTGGCTGCAAGGAGTTTTTTATTTATGAGTGTGTCAATTCCTATAGATTGTGAAAGCTGGAAATAATCCATGTTTTCTACAAGGGCAATTGTTTTTTTAATATTTCTTGATTTTGCAACCAGGCATGACATAATGTTCGTTTCTGAATTACCTGTAACGGCAATAAACGCATCCATTTCAGAAATATCTTCTTCTTCAAGTAACTCTACATTGCGGCCGTCACCATTTATTATCAAGGCATTGGGCAGTTCCTCAGCCAGGTCAATAGCCTTATCTCTGTCTTTCTCAATAAGTTTTACATTAAATTTATTAGAACAAAGGTCTCTTGCTGTTTTAAAACCTATTTTACTCCCCCCCAATATCATTACATTTTTTATTTCCTCCTTACTTCTTCCGGTAAGTTTATACAATTCTTCAACTCCATCCTTTGTGGTTATAAAATAAGCCTGGTCACCTTTTTTAAATATGGTATCACCTCTTGGTATTACGGTAAACTGTGTGCCGGCTCTTTGTAACGCTATTGGCATAAAATGAAGTTCAGGGAAAATCTGTGCGGTTTCTTTTATGGATTTACCTATAAAGGGCGCAGTAAACTGTAATGTTGTACCTACCATAGTAAGCGCACCATCTTCAAACTCATAACTATCATTAAATGCCGATTGGTCTATTAGCAATTGTATTTCTTCGGCCGCAAGTTTTTCAGGAGAAATGAGCTCATCAATTCCTAAAGCCTCAAAACGGATCTCTTCTTTATTGTTAATGAATTCTGTATTCGATATTCTCGCTATTGTCCTTTTGCAACCTAATTGCTTGGCAAGGATGCAGAGTGTTATATTTGTTGTTTCAGATGAAGTTACTCCGATAACCAGGTCTGCTGATTGCACTTTGGCCTCCTTCAATAAAGAAATGGAGGTTGCATTACCTTTCAACACCTTTATATCTAAATGCGTATCGGCATAGGCAAGGCTGGCCCTGTTAATATCAATAAGTGTGATGTCCTGGGATTCAAAAGACAATAGTTTTGCCAAATGAAACCCTACTTCACCTGCACCTGCAATAATTATTTTCATTGAAGTTTAGTGCTATTTAAATACAAATATACGGCAAAATTAAAACATGCAATAAGTTACACCAGCTTTCAATATGTTTTCAATGTACTATCTTTGCCAAAAAAATGGATGTCACAAAAAGTAACACCTTATAAAAACTCAGGATTGAGGAAAAAAGAACAGGTAACCCAAATGTTTGATACCATTTCGGGAAATTATGATGGCTTAAATCGGGTAATATCATTTGGAATTGATATAAAATGGCGAAAGAAGGTTGTAAAAATTATAAAGAATGCAAAATCAAAAACAATTTTAGATATTGCAACAGGTACCGGAGATTTGGCCATTAATTTAACCAAAACAGATGCTGAAAAAATTACAGGTCTTGATATTTCTCCGGGTATGCTGGAGATTGGAAAGAAAAAAATAGCCGAAAGAAAATTAGAAAACAAAATAGAAATGGTTTTAGGCGACAGTGAAGCCCTGCCATTTGCAAATTCATCATTTGATGCTATAACTGTAGCTTTTGGTGTTAGAAATTTTGAAAATCTTGAAAAAGGTCTGGTTGAAATTCATAGAGTATTAAAACCCGGAGGTATATTTGTTGTATTAGAAACTTCAGTTCCGACTAAATTTCCATATAAACAGGGGTACCGGTTTTACACAAGAAGCATACTTCCGGTAATAGGAAAGTTGTTTTCAAAGGACCGTTCTGCATATCAATATTTATGTGAATCTGCATCAATTTTTCCTTATGGTGAGGATTTCAACAATATTTTACGTAAAATTGGGTTTATAAATGTAGAAAACCAACCCCAAACATTTGGAGTGGCAACTATATACACAGCATCAAAATGATAGAAATGAAAAAATTGTTTTTCTTTGTTTTTACAGGGTTTATTTTTATTCATCAAGGTTTAGCCCAATTTAATGAAGATCCTGTTTTGAACATTGAAAATTTTGATAAGCAACCCGTACACTGGGGTTATTTTCTAGGCTTTAACCAATATGATTTTTTGTTTGATTATAAGAGCAATAACCTCGGTAATACGACCGATATTTTAGTTGATAAATCATTAGGGTTTAATGTAGGGTTAATAGGTAACCTTCGCATTAATGATTATATAGATATACGTTTTGAGCCTGGATTATATTACACCGAGCGTGTATTGTTTTTTCCTGACCCCAATCTTGTGGAAGAACGCGATTATTTAAGGGAGGTAAAATCAACATATGTTCATTTTCCTCTACTACTTAAATTGAGCACAAAAAGACTTGGAAATTTTAAGCCTTATATAGTAGGTGGGGTTTCAACTTCATTAAATTTAGGGAGTAATGAAAAAAGCCCGGATGATAATGTGAATGGAACCTTCCGAATGAAAAAAAACACCTATTATTATGAATTGGGTATTGGTATAGACTTTTACCTTTATTATTTTAAGTTTTCCCCTTCTATAAGAGGTGTGTTTGCGTTAAGTGATGAATTACAACCGGACGAAGACCCAAACAGTCCGTGGACGGGGAACATAAACAATATGTATTCCAGAGGGATATTTATAAACTTTACTTTCGAATAATTAATACCCTCTTCTAAACTCACTTAGAATAACAGCCGCTGCAGTTGCAACATTTAAACTTTCGGTTTGTTGCAATTCACCAAACCGTGGAATTGTGATTTTATGAGAAGCAATTTTCATAATTTCAGGTGAAATACCATTTGCTTCGTTTCCCATAATCACTACTCCACTTGCAGGTAAAATAGTTTTATAAATATTTTCACCTTCCATGTCCGTGGCAAATATTTTAAATGAAATATCAGATAAAAAATCCATAAGATTCAGATAAGTAATATTTACCCTGGCCAACGATCCCATTGTGGATTGTACTACTTTTGGATTGTAACAATCAACAGTTCCTTCACTACAAACAAGGTCCTTTATTCCAAACCAATCGCATAATCGTATTATGGTTCCTAAATTCCCGGGATCTCTTATATCGTCCAATACTAGTATTAGTTTTTTCTTGTCTATTGGTTTTGGTTTCGGTATCTTAAAAACTGCTATAGCCTTGTTGGGAGTTTTTAGAAAGCTAATTTTCTTCAACTGCGTTTCCGATAAATTTTTCAGTTTTGCCTCTTCAACATTAAAATATTCAGTATCTGTAGTATAAATTTCATTAAACTCTAACCTGCTAGAAATAAGATCATTAATGAGTTTTACTCCTTCGGCTATAAATAAACCGTTTGAATTGCGGTACTTTTTTTGATATAAACTTGTTATTAGTTTTATTTGGCTTTTGCTAACCATGTAAATAATGTATTTTTGACTTTAAATTTAACGTTTTAGGCGCTTGAAAAAATCATTTTCAAAAATAAATATATTATTATTGTTATTATTAATAATTCTATCTTCTTGTAATGCAGTAAAACGCGTTAAGGATGATGAGTTACTATTAAAAAAAAATACACTTCATATTGATGGTGAAAAAAATAAAAATACTGATATTGACAATCTCCTCACGCAGCAACCCAATAGCTCACTATTAGGTTTTAACCTAAAACTCAATATATATAATCTCGCAAAAGAAAATCCAAATTCCGCTTTTTTAAATTGGTTATTCAGAAAAGAAAAGCGTGCAAAACGTTTGGAAAATCTTTTATCTAAAAAGCAATTGATTGAACTCCAAAATTCATATATAGGTTTTAACGAATGGCTCAAAGAAACAGGTGAACCTCCTGTTATTATAAGTAAGAGCGAAATGGAAAAGTCTTTGTTGAGACTTAAAACTTATTACTATAACAGAGGATATTTTAATAACACAACACGTTTTGAGATCGACTCTTCCACTTACGGCCATAAAAGAGGCGGAGTAAACTATTATGTAACCAAAAATAAAGCTTACTATCTGGACTCGATAAGTAAAAATATTCAATCCCGGGAACTAGATTCCATTTATGAATTACACGCATCTTCATCAGTAATAAAACAGGGGCAAAGATTTAATCTTCTTAATTTTCAGGCTGAGAGGGAAAGATTAAACAGTCTTTTTATAAATTCAGGAATTTATGGTTTTCAACCTTCCTCAATTAATTTTGATGTAAAAAGGGATACCATTGTAGAAAATAACGATTATAAAATGCCGGTTATCATACAAATAAATAATCTGGCCCGTAGATCCACCGATACTTTAAAAGTAATAAGTTATAGGGTACACCATATTCAGGATGTAAATATTTATGCAGATTATAATTACAAAAACGACAAAGATTCTCTAAAATCAGTAAAACATAATTTCTACACAATATATTATAAAGATAAATTAAAATATAAACCAAAAGCACTCACAGATGCCATAGCTATAACCCCTGGCGCAATTTACAGGGATATAGACAGATCATTAACGTACAGGCAAGTAAATAATTTACGCAACTTTAAATACCCTAGTTTAGAATATGTGTATGCCGATAGCACTGGAACCGCCCTCGATACAAATATATATTTAACTGCCAGGCCCCGGTTTTCGCTGAGTTTTAATACCGATGTAACACACTCAAACATTCAGGATATTGGAATTTCATTTTCAACTTCTTTAGTAAGCAGAAATGTTTTTAGAGGAGCAGAAACACTTGAAATTTCGGGAAGGGGAACAATAGGTTCTCAGAAAAGCATTAACGAAGATGACCGTTTTTTTAATATCTCAGAATTTGGTGGTGATATAAAATTAAATTTTCCACGGATATTTTTCCCAATAAAAACCGAAAAATTCATACCAAAGTATATGATACCCCAAACTGTAATTTCTTTAGGTACATCTTTTCAAAAAAATATTGGGTTAGACAAACAGAATTTTAATGGAATAATGAGTTATAACTGGTCTCCTACTAACTTCAAAAAGAATGTTTTTGACCTTTTAAATATTCAGTTTATAAGAAATTTAAACACTAACAGGTTTTTTGATGTTTATAGAAATACATATAGCCAATTAAACAATATTGCTGATGGCTATGAAAATGATTTTCCACAGTTTTATGAACCTGATTCCGGTGACATAGATGGCTATAGGCTCACCATTCCGTCGGGAACCAATGGTTTTATTGATGCTGTTAACAATGGATCCATAGTATTTACTGATGAAGATGATTTAAATGAAGTAAACCGGATAGAAGAAAGAGAAGATAGGTTAACCAGCAACAATTTAATTGTAGCTTCATCTTTTACCCATTCCAGAAATAACAGAACGGGGTTTACTGACAATAATTTTTCACAATTCAAGGTTAAATTAGTATCTGCAGGTAATTTGCTATCAGCCGTTTCCAATATTATTGATTTTGAACAAGATGACACAGATAAAAAATTAGTTTTTGGAGTTCCTTTCTCCCAATATATTAAAACGGAATTTGATTATATTAAATACTGGCAGGTATCCCGAAACAATGTTTTTGCATTCAGGACCTTTTTTGGTATCGCTATACCATATGGAAACTCAGAAAGCATTCCCTTTATTCGTAGTTACTTTGCAGGAGGATCCAATGACAATAGGGCTTGGGAAGCCTATTCCCTCGGACCGGGAAGAACTGAAAATTTAAACGATTTTAATGAAGCAAACCTTAAAATTGCACTGAACCTTGAGTACAGGTTTAACATTTTCGGAGACTTGAACGGAGCTCTTTTTGCCGATGCAGGAAATATATGGAATGTATTAGACAATGTTGAGGATGAAGAAGCCATCTTTGAAGATGTTTCATCTTTAGCAGAACTTGCTCTGGGAACCGGTATAGGTTTACGTTACGATTTTAGCTTTTTTGTCTTGCGGTTAGACGTTGGTTTTAAAACCTATAATCCTGCATTGGATGAAAACAAAAGATGGTTTACCGATTATTTAAAAAGCGGGATTTTTAATATTGGAATAAATTATCCTTTTTAAGACGTCTAATTTTATTACTTTTGCCCTTAAATAAACTAACAACAACTTTTAAGAATTACAATTATGAGTCACAACATTAAGCCAGGTGTAGCAACAGGAGATGAAGTACAGGAAATTTTCAGGTATGCAAAGGAAAAAGGATTTGCGCTCCCGGCGGTAAACGTTATAGGGTCTAACTCAATTAATGGAGTATTGGAAGCTGCTGCAACTCTGAATTCACCCGTTATTATCCAATTCTCAAACGGTGGGGCACAATTTAATGCCGGAAAAGGACTATCTAATGAGAATCAAAGGGCTGCCATTGCTGGTGCTGTTGCCGGGGCCAAACATATACACCAGTTGGCAAAAGAATACGGAGCCACAGTAATACTTCATACAGACCATTGTGCTAAAAAACTTTTACCATGGATTGATGGCTTACTGGATGCAAGCGAAGAACATTACAAGGCTACCGGTAAATCGCTTTTCAGCTCACATATGATAGACCTCTCAGAAGAACCCCTGGAAGAAAACATTGAAATCTGTAAACAATACCTGGAGCGCATGAGCAAAATAGACATGACTCTCGAAATAGAACTAGGAATTACCGGAGGTGAAGAAGATGGGGTTGATAATACTGATGTTGATGATTCTAAATTATATACCCAGCCCGAAGAAGTAGCATATGCCTATGAAGAGCTTTCAAAAGTAAGTCCAAGGTTTACTATTGCTGCAGCTTTTGGTAACGTACATGGTGTTTATAAACCAGGCAATGTAAAATTAACTCCTAAAATTCTTAAAAATTCCCAGGAATTTATTTCAGAAAAATACAATTTACCATCTAATTCAATAGATTTTGTTTTTCATGGTGGTTCTGGTTCCACAATAGAAGAAATCAGGGAAGCCATCGGTTACGGAGTTATTAAAATGAATATAGATACTGATTTGCAATATGCTTTCTTAGAAGGTATAAGGGATTATATGGGGTCTAAAGTAGACTACCTTAAAGCACAAATAGGGAATCCTGAAGGTAGTGATGTACCTAATAAGAAATATTACGATCCAAGAACATGGATCAGAGAAGGAGAAAAAACTTTTATCGCGAGGTTAAAAAAGGCTTTTGAAGATCTTAACAATGTAAATACTTTATAATTAAAACGGTTTTCTATGTCTAAATCAGAAACTTCAACAAAAAAACCTGAAGAAGATACTATGGCGTGGTTTAAGAGAAAAGAGAAAGGTATACAAACGTCTACAGAGGAAAAAAAAGATACTCCAAAGGGATTATGGTACAAATCTCCAACAGGAAAAATTGTAGAAGCCGATGAATTGGCTAAAAATTATTATGTGAGTCCGGAAGATGATTATCATGTAAGGATTGGCAGTAAGGAATATTTTAGTATTCTTTTTGATAATAATAAATTTACGGAACTGGATGCAACGTTATCATCAACAGATCCCCTAAATTTTGAAGACAGTAAAAAATATACTGACCGTTTAAAGGCAGCTCAGCAAAAAACATCCTTAAAGGATGCTGTCCGAACAGCAGTAGGCAAATCCAAAGGTAAGGATCTGGTGGTTGCATGCATGGATTTTTCATTTATAGGTGGCTCTATGGGCAGCGTAGTGGGTGAAAAAATAGCAAGAGCAACAGATTATTCCATAAAGCATAGAATTCCACTTTTAATTATATCTAAATCCGGAGGGGCCAGGATGATGGAAGCTGCGCTTTCATTAATGCAAATGGCTAAAACTGCTGCAAAACTCGCAGAACTATCTGAAGCCGGTATTCCTTATATTTCATTATGTACAGACCCCACTACCGGCGGAATTACAGCATCGTTTGCAATGTTGGGTGATATAAATATTGCCGAACCCGGTGCATTAATAGGGTTTGCCGGTCCACGGGTTGTAAAAGATACAACGGGCAAGGATTTACCCGAAGGATTTCAGACGGCCGAATTTTTGTTAGAGCATGGCTTCTTAGATTTTATTGTACATAGAAAAGATTTAAAAAATAAGGTAAGTCAATATATTGATCTAATTTTAAACCAACCATTAAGAAAAGAAAAATAAATAGTTTTGCTGATAAAAAATATTCCTATATTTGCGCCTCGGTAGAAAAACTATCAAATACATAAAAATCATTTAAATAATATTGGCATGTATCTTACAAAAGAAGACAAAGCAAAAATTTTTAGCCAGCACGGCGGTTCAGAAAAAAACACAGGATCAGCTGAAGGGCAAATTGCATTATTTACACTTAGGATTAATCACTTAACAGAGCATTTGAAAAAAAACCGTCAGGATTTTAATACAGAACGTTCATTAGTAAAATTAGTGGGTAAAAGAAGAAGTTTATTAGATTATCTGATAAAGAAAGATATTGTAAGATATCGTGCAATTATAAAAGAATTAAATTTAAGAAAATAACAATAAAGGAGGCTTTAATGCCTCCTTTGTTGCTTTATATACTCTATAAAGATTATAAGAAAGCTGAAAATTACTAGTTTTTCATTGGGTAACTCACAACAACTACAACACAACCCTGTACGTCCGGTAAGGCGGCAATTTATTGTTTAATTAATGAAAAACTTATATGATTCCACAAGTTAAAAAAGAAATCATTGACTTAGGAGATGGGAGAACCATTTCTATTGAAACCGGAAAATTGGCCAAACAAGCACATGGTTCGGTTGTTGTACAAATGGGTAATGCAATGTTATTATGTACCGTTGTATCAAATTATGAAGCAAGCCCGGTAGACTTTTTACCGTTGACTGTAGATTACCGTGAAAAATTTGCTGCTGCAGGACGATATCCTGGCGGTTTCTTTAAAAGAGAAGCCAGGCCAAGTGATGGAGAGGTATTAACAATGCGTTTGGTTGATAGGGTTTTACGCCCACTATTTCCTAAAGATTATCATGCAGAAACACAAGTTATGATACAATTAATGTCTCATGATGAAAGTGTAATGCCAGATGCCCTGGCAGGTTTAGCAGCTTCTGCAGCCATTCAGTTAAGTGATGTTCCTTTTGAAACGCCAATATCTGAAGTACGTGTAGCCAGAATAAACGGAGAATTTATCATTAACCCAAGCAGGGAACAACTAGAAGAAGCCGATATTGATATGATGATTGGTGCTTCTGCTGATTCTGTGATGATGGTTGAAGGTGAAATGGATGAATGTAGCGAAGAAGAAATGGCAGATGCTATTAAATTTGCCCATGAAGCTATAAAAGTACAATGTGCTGCCCAGGTAAGATTAGCCGAAGCTTTTGGTAAAAAAGAAACACGGGAATATGAAACTGAAGCCGAAGATGAAGCTATTGCAAAAAAAATACACGATGCCGTATATCAAAAGTGTTATAACATAGCTAAACTGGCTTTGTCAAAACATGAACGTAGTTTAGCATTTAGCCAGATTAAAGAAGAAGTTGTCCTGATGTTTACTGAAGAAGAACAGGACGAATTTAAAGATCTCATTTCAAGATATTACAGCAAAGCTCAAAAAGCTGCCGTTCGTGATCTAACATTAAATGAGGGTTTACGCCTGGACGGAAGAAAAACCACAGATATCAGGCCTATATGGTGCGAAGTTGATTACTTACCATCTACACACGGTTCAGCTATTTTTACACGAGGTGAAACTCAAGCACTTGCAACGGTTACGTTAGGTACTTCCAGGGAGTCTAACCAGGTAGATATGCCAACCCACCAGGGCGAAGAAACATTTTATTTGCATTATAACTTCCCTCCTTTTTCAACAGGTGAAGCAAGACCATTAAGAGGAACTTCGCGTCGTGAGGTAGGACACGGAAATCTGGCACAACGTGCACTAAAAGGTATGATTCCTGCTGACTGTCCGTACACCGTACGTGTCGTTAGTGAAGTATTGGAAAGCAACGGATCATCTTCTATGGCAACTGTATGCGCTGGAACAATGGCACTTATGGATGCAGGTATTCAACTAAAAAAACCAGTATCCGGTATTGCAATGGGATTGATATCCGATGGTGAACGTTTTGCTGTTTTAAGTGATATTTTAGGTGATGAAGATCATCTAGGTGATATGGACTTTAAAGTTACAGGTACGGCAGATGGTATTACGGCTTGCCAAATGGATATTAAAATTAAAGGTTTATCATACGAAATTTTGGTAAAAGCATTAAAACAAGCACGCGAAGGCAGGTTACATATCCTGAACAAATTAAATGAAACTATTGCTAAACCAAATTTAGAGGTAAAACCACATTCTCCTAAAATTATCACAAGGACCATTCCTGGAGATTTTATTGGTGCACTTATTGGACCGGGCGGAAAAGTAATACAGGAATTACAAAAAGCATCAAAAACCACTATAGTAATTAATGAGGTTGATGAACAAGGCGTAGTTGAAATTCTTGGTACAGACCAGGCCGGTATAGATATGGTTTTAGCAAAAATAAAATCAATTACTTTTAAACCAAAAGTAGGCGAAGTTTATAAAGCTAAAGTTGTAAAAATATTGGATTTTGGAGCTGTTGTAGAATATATGGAAGCTCCTGGAAATGAAGTTTTACTTCATATCTCCGAACTCGCATGGGAACGCACGGATAATGTTACTGATGTAGTAAACATGGGTGATGTAATTGAAGTGAAGTACTTTGGCGTTGACCCAAAAACAAGAAAAGAAAAAGTCTCCAGAAAGGCTTTACTTGAAAGACCTCCTCGTGAGGAAAGAAAACCAAGGCCTCAAGAAAACAACTAACAGTTTTTTATACAAAAACGAAATCCTGCCAATGGCGGGATTTCGTTTTTTTAATTTTAATTTAAAATTTCATATACTTACGCGCAGTAGTATTTAAAAATATACTCAAGCGTAACCTCCAAAAATATTTCTTCAAAAAACTTTAAACAATAAGACAATGCTTTGCGCCCCATTAGAGAAAGTAATCCTATAATTTAAATACTAAAGAGTGGTTTTATTATATTTGAGCATGAATTAAGTATAAACAAGCACAATCAACATCAGTTAAAAAAACTTCAATCATAAATAAATTTTAGATGAAACAACTTCTTTTGGTTTTTTTAGGTGGTGGTATGGGCAGTGCTTTACGCTATATTATAAGTAAGTACCTGAATGCAAATTTACCGTATGGCACTTTTACCGTTAATATCGTTGGTTGCTTCATTATTGGCTTCCTGCTCACCTATGTATCCAAAAGCAATTTTTTATCAGAAAACCAAATTCTATTACTTACAGCTGGTTTTTGTGGTGGTTTCACCACTTTCTCTGCTTTTGCATTTGAAAACAGCTTGTTTTTAAAGCAAGGCGACACTTTCTATTTTATGTTTTACACACTTGGCAGTCTTATAATAGGTATTTTGTCTGTTTTTGCAGGCATCTGGTTGGCTAAAGTATTATAAAACAGTACTCTATCTTATACTGCATCTGCATTTTCTCTTATTTTACTTCGGTTTGTAACTAAAACAGCTCAAATTCATAAAATTTGAATATATCTTCTATTATTTATCTTTCATAATATAAAAAAAATGCATACTTAAAATATTTAACCCCAATTTTTATAGGGTTAAAAATATCAATATGATAAAAATGAATCCATAACCCCTGTTTTTTTTGGGGTAAAAATTTATTTAACATAGTTTTATCAAAACAAATCAATTAAGTATGAAAAAAATTGAAGCAATTATTCGTAAATCAAGATTTGATGATGTGCGGGATGCATTACATCAAATTGAAGTAAACTTTTTTAGTTATTGGGATGTTACGGGAGTTGGTAACGAAAAAACATGCCATGTATATCGTGGGGTAAGTTACAGTACTGCTGACATCCAGAGAAGATTCATATCAATCGTGGTATCGGACGAGTTTTTAGAACGTACTGTAGAAGCTTTATTAAAATCTGCTTACTCAGGAAATGTGGGCGATGGTAAAGTGTTCGTATCACCTGTAGATGAAACCTATCGAATTAGAACGAGGGAAAAAGGCCCGGAATCATTAAAGTAAAAAAATAAGCTAAAAACAAAAACAATATTATGGAAGGATTACTCACAATTAATAACGTATGGATGATGGTGTGTACCGCATTGGTATTTTTTATGCACCTCGGTTTCGCATTTTTGGAAATTGGCCTTACAAGACAAAAGAACACCATCAATATTTTATTTAAAAATGTATTTATTGTTACAACCGGACTTTTACTATACTGCCTGGTTGGCTTTAACTTAATGTATCCGGGAGAATTTAACGGTTTTCTTGGCTTTGCCGGTGTGGGTTTAAGCGCACCAATCGTAGATGGAGCGCTGGATTTAACCTATAGCGAAGGTTATACGTATTGGACTGACTACCTTTTTCAGGGAATGTTTGCTGCCACAGCAGCCACAATAGTATCGGGAGCCGTTGCTGAGCGTATGAAGCTTGGGGCTTTTATGGTTTTCTCAGTTATTTATGTTGGACTTATATACCCAATAGCAGGTTCATGGAAATGGGGCGGTGGTTTTCTTCATACGCTCGGAAATGAATATGACGCAGCTGGTGAATTAATAAAAGAAGCCGGTTTTTATGACTTTGCAGGATCTACACTGGTACACTCAGTAGGTGGTTGGGCTGCATTGGTAGCTATATTTTTACTAGGCTCACGTATTGGTAAATTTACCAGTGAAGGTAAAGTTGCTGCTTTACCAGGCCATAATATACCTCTGGCTACAGCCGGTGTAATGATACTTTGGTTAGGATGGTTTGGTTTTAACGGTGGATCTGTATTATCGGCTGATCCGGGTTTAACTTCACTTGTACTTGTTACAACTTGCCTGGCAGCAGCCGCAGGAGGAGTTTCAGCTTTCCTGTTTGACACTATTCTTTATAGAAAATATGACCTTACCATGTTTTTAAACGGTATACTTGGTGGTTTAGTGGGTATTACATCCGGTGCAGACCAGATGTCTCCAACAGATGCAGTGTTGATAGGTGTTATTGCAGGTATTATTATTATTGCTGGTGTTGCATTTATAGATAAGCTTAAACTTGATGATCCGGTTGGTGCTGTTGCAGTTCACTTAATATGTGGTATCTGGGGCACACTTGCTGTTGGTATTTTCGGGGAACTTGCCGGATGGGAACAATTTACCTACCAACTGGCCGGGGTTGGCTCTTATGCTGTAATGTGTGTTGTTTCATCATTTATAATACTATTTATAATTAAGAAAACTATGGGTCTCAGAGTTTCTAAAGAAATTGAAATTGATGGACTCGATAGTCACGAACACGGTATGGATGCATACCCGGATTTCAGATTAAATCAACATTAATTAATAGTTAGTTTAAAAACGGGGCATTTCCCTATACGGCTTTTGCTCCGTTTAAAATAAAAAAACAAAACAACCTAAAATTTAAAAATTACATTTTATGAAAACAAACAATCAATTTATGAAAAAAGCACTCTTTGCAGCAATGATCATATTCGGATTTACAACGTATGCCCAGGAAACAGAAACTACGACTGAAACTGAAACAACAGAAACTGTGACTGAAACTACAGTTGCTCCTACAGTAGCTCAGGAAGTAGAAGAAGTGATTAAAAAAATATCGATCAATGGTTCGGTTGACACCTATTTCAGGACTAATTTAACTTCAACGGATGTAGGAGGACAAAATCCCGGAACGTCTTTTGCAAACGAAACCGGTTTTGCTTTGGGTATGGCAAATTTAATAGTAAGCTATGAAGGTGAAAAAACAGGTGTAGTTGCTGATGTGGTTTTCGGACCAAGAGGAGATGATGCTACTGGAGGGTATAATCTAAACCAATTATATGCTTACTGGAATGTAAGTGAAGCCACTACCTTAACAATGGGTAGGTTCAATACCTATTTAGGTTATGAAGTAATTTCACCTGTTGGTAATTTCAACTACAGTACATCTTACTTATTTTCCAGCGGGCCTTTTTCTCATGTAGGTTTAAAAGCGGACTTTGGATTATCAGATGATTTCAGCTTAATGCTTGCCGTTATGAATGTAACTGATGTGAATAATAACTTAACCGGTTCATACTCGGCAGGAGCTCAACTAGGTTATAAAGGCCAGTATTTAAATTTATACTATGACGGTAAGGTGAACTTAGGATTTGAAGTTGATTATACCGGAGGTTTTGACCTATCTGATGAGGTTTATTTAGGCATCAATGCAGCATATCAGGACAATGATGGAGCAGGCTTCCATGGTGTGGCTCTTTACCCGCAATACGCTGCTTCTGAAAGCATTTCACTTGGTTTAAGAGGTGAATATTTTGGTTACCATGTTGAAGATGGAGAGGATCTTCCTTCTGTATTTGCAGCAACTTTAACCGGTAGCTATACAATAGAAAACCTTATGATCAAACCGGAGTTAAGATTTGATACCTGGAGTAATAATGATGGTGCTTACTTTGACAATGACGGAGCACCAACAGAAAGCCTTGCATCTTTCTTAGTAGCTGCTATTTACTCATTCTAATTAAAATACAGAACATATTTAAGAGTAGCCGTTTACTCGTTCTAAAAATGTAACTCTAGGTTACTTACCCGGTGGGTGGCTCCCACCGGGTTTTTTTAGTGAAACTCTATTTTTAAAATTTAGATTTTAAAAACTAATCCCGCTGTAGCGGGATATTAAAATTAAATTACAGCCTGCCTAAAAAATTACTAAAACTATTTATTCACACTGAAAACTCAGGTTTCGACTGTGCTTACGCTAAAGCTTCAGCGACACGCGTGCGCTCAACCTGACATGTAACTTCATATATACTTTTTATACACCTTTTTAGATAAACTCATTTTATTAGAATCGTATCTAATATCTATTATAGCTTTCCACAATTTGAAACTTGCAATAAGTTATCATTCAAAATCCTTTACCCCAGCCCTTATTTCAATATCCAGGTCGTTTTCACCCGGCACTATAGGACAGGAATATTTTTTATTGTAAGTGCAATATGGGTTATAAGCCTTATTAAAATCTATGGTAATTGTATCATTATCCGGGATTCTCATATCAATATACCTTCCTCCTCCATAGGTTTGTTCTCCATTGGTTAAATCGGTAAATGGTAAAAACAAATAATCTTCATACCCTTCGGTTAAAATGATCTCTGTATTTTGATATATATTCAGTTTATAATCTTTATTAACAAGCTTAAAATGTAATTCACCATATTTAGTGTAAACAGCTTTCCTGTCAGTAGTTGTTGGCATTAAAAAAGATTTTTCATTGGGTGTTCTGACAAACCTGGCCTTCACCCTGTAACTTGAATCCGCAGGAAAAAAATCCAAATCCTTAAATGCTTTTCTGTCTTCATCAGTTAAAGGTGAAGCTTCGCTATCACGAAATAAATTATTAATGGAGTCTCTATGCTGTTCGATTTCCTTTAAGTAATCATTGGAGGTTATATCAACAACAGTTGCTCTGTCTTTATTAACCTCATCATGATAACGCTTCTCATTTTTACAACTAAGGATCAGTATTATCAAAAAAAACAAAATACGCTTCATCTCATTAAAATTTAATTCAAAAATACAACATAAAGAAATTTTACATAGCTTTGCTTCTTCAAAACAGAAAAATAATGATGCAAGTCAATACATATATTAAGCGTTCATGTACAATTCTCCTAAAGAATTGCCGGTGCTTGTATTTGTTTTGATATATCAATAAAACGATAATTAACTCTAAGCCCGGCAATATTTGCCGGGCTTTTTTTATTAACATTACTGCAATTTATATATGAAAAGAATTTATTTGGGATACATTTCTTCTTTTAGCGGGTTATCTGTTGAAGTTTGGTGGTTATCTTTAATAACACTCATTAACAGGGCCGGAACCATGGTGATTCCTTTCCTGTCATTATATCTTACTAAAAATCTTGGTTTTTCGTTAAGTGAAGTGGGTTGGATTATGTCATTTTTTGGATTGGGTTCGGTTGCAGGATCATGGTTGGGCGGCAAGTTGACTGATAAAATAGGGTATTACAAAGTTATGTCCTGGAGTTTACTGCTGTCAGGACTATTATTTATGGGACTGCAATACTTAAACACTTTTTGGGGTATTTGTGCCGGGATATTTGTAGTAATGCTGGCTGCTGATGCTTTCAGACCGGCTGTTTTTGTTGCATTAAATGCCTACAGCAAGCCTGAAAACAAAACTAGGTCCATAACATTAATACGCCTTGCCATAAACCTAGGATTTTTTGGCGGTCCAACCATTGGGGGAATAATCATAGCTAAAATGAGTTACTCCGCGCTCTTCTGGGTAGACGGGGTTACTTGTATATTGGCAGGGTTTTTATTACTCAATATACTTAATCCCAAAAAAGCTAAGGTTTTAGATACCTATAAAAACAACAATCCGGTTTCGGCTTATACGGACTTTCCCTATATTATTTTTATTATAGGCCTGGTTTTATTTGGGTTTATATTCTTACAGTATTTTTCAACCATCCCCCTGTACTATGAAAATGTACATAAATTAACCGAGCAGCAAATAGGTTTATTGTTAGGTCTTAGCGGTTTAACAATTTTTCTTTTAGAAATGCCCCTGGTGAAATACCTGGAATATAAGCCTTGGTCTAATATTTCAAAAGTTATGATTGGCTGTGTACTTTTGGTGCTTAGTTTTTTAATTTTGAATATAAGCCAGTGGCAAGGTGTTTTGATTATTGGCATCTTATTAATGACTTTTGGTGAAATGATTATTTTTCCCTTTTCAAATGCCATAGCATTGAATTTTGCCAAAAAAGGCAACCAGGGTGAATATATGGCACTTTACAGTATTGCTTTTTCCATATCGCATATTCTAGGGCATAATTCCGGGATGCAACTCATTGGAAAAACGGGATTTAATAACACCTGGTATATCATGGCTTTATTAGGATTATTTTGTATTTTGACGTTCGTATATTTGAGATATTTGAAAAATAAAAAAAAGAACAAATGTTTAACGAAGATGATGACTTTAGAGGGCAAAATGAAATAGAAAAAATGCCTGTTTATAAAAAAGGATGGGAAATAATGAAATTGAGCAGGAGGATAGCTGAAATTATACCACAAGAAGATGAGTTAATAGGCAGCTATGCCAACTATCTAACCGCAGATTCAGGCATTATTTGTGCCAAAATTGCAGGAGCAGAAGCTGGTGATCTCTATGATTTACGAATGGAGAACGCTGCCATTATAAGAAAGGCCGCCCGAGACTTGTTAACATACACATCTGCATTGAAAGCCTTTGGTTTTTCGGAACCGGATTACCTGGATCTTTTACGAAATGCATTAGAAGAGTTTAGAGTCCTCTTTGCAGAATGGGTAAATGGGTTTGACCAATGGAATTATATTATTGACCGTTGGGGTTTATTTAATCCGCCCGGCATAAATTATGATGACCAAAACGAGAATTAATACCGCCGTTCTAACCCGTACTTTTCAAGTGTTTCATTATATTCTGGCATAATTCGCAAAAGTGCAATACCCTCAAGATTATTTAAACGATCAGAATCCTTGAAATCATTTTTTAGAAGTTCTTCCAGGTAAAAAAGGGCCATTGCATATTCGCTCTTTTTAGTGGCATACTGAAGAATTTTAAAGTAGGGCTCATAATTGTCAGGTTTCATAATTACCTGTACAATATTTGCATACAGTAAGTTATTTGTATGTTCTTCTTCGTTATACTGTGTTGAGAATTCAAATGCTAAAATATTTGCAAAAGACTTAAGCCTTTCAGCCATATTCTCCCCTTCCCTACCTTTACTTTTAGCAAAATTGTCAATATTATTCACTTCGTTATCCCAAAATCCTATCTGATCCATATTGGCTGCTTCTATGTCTTCTTGTAAAAAATACAGGTAATCATTCCTATATCTTTCTTCAAAATCTAAAACCAATTCTTCTATATTCTTCTGGAGTTTATAATTTTCATTTTTTTCTAAAAATTTTATCTGTTCTTTTAAACTATCGGCAGCCACATGAAATCGGTAATTCTCCCTAATCTTTAACAAGTCATTATACGCCCAGACTAAATAACTTTTATTCCTGAGCTCAATATTATATTTGTAATCTTTTTTATAAAAACTATGAACCAGGCTATCATTTTCGGCCAGTTTACCTTGTGTTATTGCCTTTAAGTCAAATAGCCTCAATGCCTTTTTAACCTGAGGGGCCGGTGGCCAAGTATGAGTACCTTCAAACGGAACAAATTCTGCATTATATTTAGCCCTTTGAAGAATTTCAACGGTATTTTTAACTTCCAGATAATTAAAATCCTTATTGCCGGCCATACCAATAAGAGCAAATAACTTATTTTCAGGAATTAACATTGAGCTATCGGTATAACCTGCTCCTGATGCGATAACACCTGCTACATTATCAGAAATTGATGCAATAGCGATGGCCAACCTTGCTCCTCCGGAAAGGCCTGCAAGATAAATTCTTTGTTTATCAACAGGGAAGTTATCGTTAATTGTATTAACGAGACGGGCTGCTCTCCTTAAATTAGTTTGGTATGGACCATTTTTTACAGCATTGGAAGCTAGGATAACATACTGATACTCTTCAGCTGCTTCAATAAAATATGAAATCGCATTTTTTCCTTTTGCCCCGGGATCAAATACAAACACCACAGGCCAATTTTTCTGAAGCGTAAATTCCTTAGGCAAATAAATGGCATATGTGTCTTCAGTACCGGGAACAACAATGGAGTCTGTAACTACTCCTGTTTGCAAACGCAATTCCTGTGCTTTTGTATTGCATGTTATAAGCAGTAAAACAAATACTAAGACCTGTATTTTAACAGAAACTATAAATTTAAAAAACATTAATAAATTTAATCAAAAATCCGATGAAAACATAGTAATCTTCCTAAGCTTGTCAACTATAATCCGGTTATTTACTATAAATAATAGGAGTCATAATTTTAAATAAACAAAAGTGGAGAGTTTTAACTATTTTTGAAGCCAGTAAAACAGAACTTCTTAACCACGAATGAAAAAAATAACTATTTTAATTAACTGCAAGGACAAAAAAGGTATTATAGCCAGCACCACAAATTTCATACAAGACAATAATGGAAATATTGTTTATATTGATCAGTACGTGGACCGGGAGAACAGTGTTTTCTTTATGCGGCTTGAAAGTGAGTTTTCTGAAGATTCTTTCTCAATAGATGATTTTAAAGAACAGTTTGATAAAATCATTGCCAAACAATTTGATATGTCATGGCAGCTATATGTAGCCGGTAAAAAAACCCGGATGGCTTTATTTGTATCAAAATATGATCATTGCCTTTATGATATTTTAGGGAGGTATAATTCCGGGGAATTGCATGCTGAAATTCCTTTTATTATAAGTAACCATAAAGATTTAAAGCCTATTGCAGATAGTTTTAATATTGATTTTTATCACATCCCAGTGACCGAAAACACTAAACAGGAAGCCGAATCCAGACAACTGGAATTATTACAAAAAGAAAATATAGAACTGATTGTCCTGGCAAGGTATATGCAAATTATTTCAGACAAGCTTATAAAAGAATATCCTAACAGGATAATTAATATCCACCATTCATTTTTACCGGCTTTTGTAGGGGCAAAACCCTATCATTCTGCTTATAAAAGAGGGGTAAAAATAATTGGGGCTACCAGTCATTATGTTACTAAAGAATTAGATGCGGGGCCTATTATTGAACAAGGGGTAACCCGTGTATCTCACAGCCATTCTATTAATGACCTTGTTATGAACGGACGAGACCTTGAAAAAATAGTTTTAGCCAGGGCATTAAAACTTCATTTGGACAGGAAAACTATGGTATATAACAATAAAACGGTAATTTTTACTTAGATTTATCTAACAGTTAAATCCAAATCTTATGAAAAAATCTGTACTGTCTTTTATGATTTTGATAATTCTATCTTCCTGTGCTGAGCTGCAACAGGTAGTTGACCAACTACCGCAAGGTGGCGTAATTTCACAAGCAGAAATTGCCTCCGGTTTAAGGCAGGCATTAAACCTCGGAATAGAAAAACAGGTGACAAAGCTTACCATGGAAGATGGATTTTATAAAAATAGTTTAGTTAAAATTTTACTCCCTGCGGAATTACAAAAAGTTGATAAAACTTTACGTGATATCGGTTTGGAAAATTTAGCCGATGAAGGTTTAAAAGTCCTTAACAGGGCTGCCGAAGATGCTGTAAAAGAAGCTACTCCCATATTTGTTAGTGCAGTTAAGGAAATTACATTTGCTGATGCCAAAAATATACTCCTGGGACCTGACACTGCTGCAACATCCTATTTACAAAATAAAACAACCTCTCCTCTCTATGGAAAGTTTAGTCCTGTAATTAAAAAATCATTAGATAGAGTTGGTGCAACCAAGGTTTGGACAAATATTATAAATAAGTACAATTCCATACCACTTACTAACAACGTAAATCCGGATCTGACGGATTATGTTACCAATGAAGCCCTGGAAGGAGTTTACACAATGATTGCTGTTGAAGAAAAAGAAATCCGAAATAAAGTATCCTCCAGAACTACTGATTTACTAAGAAAGGTGTTTGCTTTACAGGATTAATTTTTTTGTGGGATAATTGAACTAAACTTATTTAATAAACGTATAATATTAGCTTAACATACATAACATTTTAAAGACGGACTTTTGCGTTGTAAAAAATCGAAGATTTGATCTTTTATATTTATTGGTTAGCTAGTTAGAAATAAACCAGCCTTTGGACAGGGCTGGTTTTTTATTTTATATAACTTTTCATTTGCTGTTGCAATTCCAAAGCTTTTTGCCGGGCAACTTCGGCATAGTCCGGGCCATTAGATGCATAAATTATACCTCTGGAAGAATTTATTAATAACCCGATATTCTCATTTAAGCCAAATTTGCAAACCTCATCTAAACTACCTCCCTGTGCCCCAACACCAGGTACCAATAAAAAATTATCCGGAATAATTTGTCTGATCTCCTTTAAATATTCTGCTTTTGTAGCCCCTACCACATACATTAAATTTTTGGAATTTTTCCACTTCGTAGAAGCCTCTATTACCTTATTATATAGATGATTAAACTCAACTTTTCGCATTTGAAAATCGACTGCTCCTTCATTGGATGTCAAGGCCAAAAGTATGGTGTGTTTATTTTCAAAAGCTAGGAATGGTTCTACTGAATCTTTCCCCATATAAGGAGCTACGGTAACCGAATCAAAATTCAGGTCTTCAAAGAAGGCTTTTGCATACATTGAGGAGGTATTCCCGATATCTCCCCGTTTTGCGTCTGCAATGGTGAATATTTCAGGATAATTTTTATTGAGATAATCAATTGTTTTTTTAAGTGACACCCATCCTTTTATGCCATAAGCCTCATAAAATGCAGTATTAGGTTTATAAGCAACTGCAAGATCATGGGTAGCATCAATAATAGCTTTATTGAACTCAAAAATGGGATCACTATGATCTGATAAAAACTTCGGAATTTTATTTAAATCAACATCTAAACCTATACATAAAAAGGATTTCTTTTTTTTTATTTGTTCTACGAGTTTTTCTGTAGTCATTTTTTTCTTCTAATTGGATTTTAATGAAAAAAGCCCTGTTTTTATCAGGGCTTCAATTTAATATTTTTAGTTTATTTTAATCACTATTTATCTAATATAATTTCAACTCTACGGTTTCTGGCCCTTCCATCCCGTGTGTCATTAGAAAATATAGGACGGGTTTCACCAAATCCTTGAGCAGTAAGCCGGGAAGCATCTATACCTTTAGAAATAAGATACTCCATTACGGCATTCGCCCTTTCATTTGATAGTCTTTGATTTAAAGCTTCACTGCCTACACTATCAGTATGCCCTTCTATTTTGAACCTTGCCGATGGATACTCTTTAAATATAGCTGTCATCGCCTCTAAGATTGGCAATGATTCTTCTTTAAATGTGGCTCTTCCCGAATTAAACAAAATAATTTTAGCGAAATCATTAAGCTTTTTTATTACCTCTTCAGTAACTTCAGGGCATCCTTTGTTAGCTATTGTACCTGCCATTTCAGGACACGCGTCATCTTTATCAAAAACTCCGTCTGCATCTGTATCCAGCCAAGGGCAACCATTGTTTTCTATCTCGCCGGCTTCTTCAGGGCAATCATCGTCTTTGTCCAGAATCCCGTCCAAATCAGTATCAGGCCACGGACACCCATTATTCTCTATCTCACCGGCCTCTTCAGGACAGTTGTCATCTTTATCCAATACATTATCACCATCTGAATCAGGCCAAGGACAGCCGTTATTTTCTATTGGTCCGGCTTCATCAGGACAATCATCATGTTTGTTTAAAATACCATCTTCATCATTATCTTTAACACGACCGTGATATACCGGAACTTTTAATCCGACATAAAAATCAGCTCTTTTGGATTCATCGGAGATCAAATTAGATAAAATAGACCCGGAACCAACAAATAAAGGACCTGCTCTTAAACCTGCACCCCATGAAAAACCGCTGTGCTGAACCACACTTAAAGGAGAATAAAAACTAAACCATTTAGTTTCCAGGCGCGGTGTAAGCGAAACCGTATTAATAAACCTGTTCGCATTTAGTTTTTCGGCTGACCTTAAAGATAGATCCGTATTAAAATTTAAATAAAACTTGTTGCTCATGCTCCAATCTGCATTCAAATGTAAAGCAGTAGGGAGGGCTGCATTTGTTGTCCCTCCTTCACTTACCAGGGTATACAAGTCTAATAAATCATCTATATCTTCGGCATCTTCATAAGTCTCCTGGTTAATTGTATTGGTGAGATCATACATCTCTTCTTCACCATTTTTATATTTTATGGAACCAATATCAGTAATTGACAATCCTAATTTTAAAATATACTTATTTTTATCACGATCCTTACTAAAATCATATGTATTATCAGAATATTCAGGTTTTCTTAGTTCATATACAAACCCCAGATCAAAACCTATACCTGTTGCACCATCTACCATTTCAAAATTATCCATATCTTCATGTAAATTATCACTTCTTCCATAGGTTAAAGTTCCTGAAGATTCAAGGGAACCGGTAGTATTACCTGGTGAAATTTCTATTCCATCGGCATCATAATTTAAGCTGAAATTGTTTGTAGATCCATACGCATTTCCTAAACCCTGAAGATACTTTACAGATAGTCCCCCTTTAATAAAATGTTTATCCTTATCAAATAATATTGTTGCATACGATGCTCCTATTTCTGCCCACCCGTTTACAGTTACGAATACATTGTTATTATTGGTGACAAAGTCTTCTTCTTCTTCAAAGTCATCAGAAAGATTGTCAAACAATGTTCCGTCTATTTTATTGATGTTTACAAAAGACCTTGCCCGGCTAAAGATTGCCACCGAGTGTTTGGGTGTAATATTAAACATAAAAGACGGCCCCATAACATCCACATTAAAAAACAAATTATTTTCATCCTTAGGGAAAGTATGGCCATCTTCATCAAAATCATAATTACTTTTGGTAGCATCGAACACATTGATCCCAAAATAGTCATTACCTCCAAAACCACTTACACTCACTAAATTAATATCTGCTTTAAATCGGGAGTCTGCAATGTTAGCAGGGTTTGATATAACACCATGAACACCGCTGTAATTATCTGTAAGATAACCTATGTATGATTGGGAATAGGAATGATAAAAACTTAATAAAAGGATGCTTGAAACAATAATTCTTTTCATGATGTAAAATATTAATAGTTGGTTTAATTATAACTTACCATTTTATAAAAAATACATGAATCTTCTATACCCCCCTGTTTGAAATTTTTTTCATCTTTCTAAATAAGTAAATTTAGATTTTACCTGCAGCATAGAAATTTAATTCTTTCTACTTAATGAATTATAAGTTAATAAGGTTAACACTTCTTTAGTTAAATTAGGGTTTATAAAATTTCCATTATCGTAAGAATCGTTACAAAAAGCACAGTTCAAACCCGAATTTGATTCATTACCATACATTTTCATTGAATTAAATTCAACACCACAACTTGAGCAGTTTGGTTCAACCTTCTCAGTAATTTTTATACAGTATTTTCCTGTGACATCAAAAAGACCGATACTTTGAGATTAGCAGTTGAATGCTTTCTAGCAAATATGCAAAAAAAAATGAAAGAATTACTACAAATAGTAATATAATACTTACAATTAAATAAACCTGGTATGTATTCTATTAAAATAACTCGCTGGCTTCTTTTAGCTTTTCAGTATTTTCGGCCATCATGAGCTCGTCTACAATTTTTTGAATATCACCATTTATAATATTGCTTAAATCATACAGGGTTAACCCGATCCTGTGGTCGGTTACTCGTCCCTGCGCATAGTTATAGGTGCGTATTTTAGCTGAGCGGTCTCCGGAACTAACCATACTTTTACGTTTAGCGGAATCTTCCTCCTGTTTTTTGGCCAATTCACGTTCGTAGAGTCGTGAACGCAATACTTTTATAGCTTTTTCAAGATTTTTATGTTGTGATTTTTCATCCTGGCAACGTACTTCGAGTCCGGTTGGGATATGCTGAAGCTGAATCGCAGAATAAGTAGTGTTCACCGACTGCCCGCCCGGACCGGTAGATGTGGTACGAATTATATTGACATCGCTCATATCCAGCTCCACATCAAACTCCTCTGCTTCGGGCAATACCATAACTGTTGCAGCAGATGTGTGAACACGCCCCTGGGTTTCAGTTTGTGGAACACGTTGCACACGGTGAACCCCGGCTTCAAACTTTAATGTTCCGTAGACATCTTCACCATTAATTTCTAAAATAATCTCTTTATAACCTCCTGCAGTTCCTTCATTAAAATCAACAATATTTACCTTCCAGCCTTTGCTTTCACAAAATTTGGTATACATACGTTGTAGATCCCCGGCAAAAATACTGGCTTCATCACCGCCCGTACCGGCACGTATTTCCATCACCACATTTTTAGCATCATCCGGATCTTTCGGAATCAATAAAAATTTAATTTCTTCCTCCAGAGGTTCTAATGCTTCATTGGCTTCTTCTAATTGCATTTTAGCCATTTCTACCATTTCGGGGTCACTTCCGTCCGCTATAATTTCTTTTGCTTCCTCAATATTATCTATGAGTTTTTTATATTCTTCGCGTTTTTCAACCAGTTCTTTTAAATCCTTATATTCCTTATTTAGCGCCACATATCGCTTTTGATCTGAAATAACATCCGGTTGGATGATCAGGTCTGAAATTTCATCAAAACGCTGTTTAACTATGTTTAATCTGTCTAGCATATTCTATATCTAATTCGGTCGCAAATTTACAATAATAATTGATGTATTAGAAATATCACGTTCAACAGGAAGAGAATTTTTATAACTAATTATTTAAAATTGTAATTTGGTAGTGTTGTTACGAAATTATGAAACATAGTGAAGTTAAAAAAACAGGTTTTGTCCTGGGGCCGCTTTTATTTTTTTCAGTTTTATACTTTTTTCATCCCGAAGGACTCAGCAAAGAAGCTATTGCAATTCTGGCCACTACACTTTGGGTGGCTGTCTGGTGGATTTTAGAAGTAATACCAATAGCAGTAACATCTATGCTGCCCATTATTCTTTTTCCGCTTACAGGGGCAATGACACTGGATGAAACTACGGTAGCGTACGGACATAAATATGTATTTTTATATATCGGCGGTTTTATACTAGCTATAGCCATTGAAAGATGGAAATTACACAAACGTATTGCTTTATCAATTATTAAATTTATAGGGACAAGTGTGGACAGGATTATCCTGGGGTTTATGGTAGCTACGGCATTTTTGTCTATGTGGATTTCTAATACAGCTACTACTGTCATGATGTTACCCATTGGACTGGCTATTGTTTTACAGTTAAAAGATAACCCGGATACCACTAAAAACGAACATACCGTATTCGGAAAGGCTCTGATGTTGGCTATAGCTTATAGTGCCTCTATTGGTGGAATTTCTACCCTTATAGGCACACCGCCAAATATTATTTTAGCAGGTGTCCTGGAAGAAGCGTATGATATGAACATTTCTTTTTCCCGGTGGATGATGATCGGCTTGCCACTAAGTATAGTATTATTAATTTTGTGCTGGTTGTACTTAACCCGGATGGCTTTTACTTTTGAACAAAAAAAATTCTCAAGTGGTAAAAATGAGGTTGTAAAACAACTAAAAGCATTAGGGAAAATAACATATGAAGAAAAAGTGGTCCTTGTAATTTTTATATTGACTGCTTTTTTCTGGATTAGCCGTTCGTTTTTATGGGAACCAATTATTCCTAATATTGATGATACCATTATTGCACTTGCAGGAGCTTTTGTTCTATTTTTAATACCGGCAAGGAAACAGAAAAAAACGACCACTATTATGACCTGGAAACAGGCTGTAAAACTACCCTGGGGTATTTTGTTGCTATTTGGAGGCGGACTGGCCATTGCCAACGGGTTTAAAAGCAGCGGACTCGCACAATGGATAGGTGAGCAAATAACTTTGGCAGAAGGTGTTTCATTACTGGTACTACTGATATTAATTGTTGCCGGGGTAAATTTTTTAACAGAGATCACTTCTAACCTGGCCACAACTGCTATGTTATTGCCTATCGTAATCCCTGTTGCGGCAGCATTAAATGTGCATCCTTTTGTTTTAATGGTAGGCATCACCTTTTCCGCGTCCTGTGCTTTTATGCTTCCGGTAGCTACTCCTCCCAATGCTATTGTATTCGGTTCGGGTTATTTAAAAATACCTGACATGATCAAAGCCGGGGTTTGGATGAATCTTATTTCCATACTAATTATTGTAGTGTTTACTTATTTTTTACTTCCGCTGATCTGGAATTTTAATCCCAATGTATTTCCGGACGGGTTTGGAAGGTAACAAAATGCAGATTAAGAAACTTTGTATTTTTTAAAGAGAAACTTTAATTTTACATTTCATAATAGAAACCTCATCACATAATTTCAGCACAGGACAAATTTGATTACATGAAAAAAATAATAGTATTGTTACTACTTTGCTCATCTTTTTTAGGATATAACCAGGAAAGCGACTTAGGTAACTGGCTTATTTACTTTGGAAATAAAAATATCGATTCAAAATTTAACTGGCATCACGAAGTACAATACAGGAACTACGATGCATTAGGGGACCTGGAACAGTTGTTGTTAAGAACGGGTATTGGTTATAACCTTACCGAGAATAACAACAATATTCTCCTGGGTTATGGTTATATTTTGAGTGAGAATTATATAGGTGATACAGATGAAAAAATAGATATTAATGAGCATCGTATCTACCAGCAATTTATTACAAAACAGAATATCCATATCGTTTCATTACAACACAGATATCGTTTTGAACAAAGGTTTGTTGAAGATGATTTTAAGTTAAGATTTCGGTACTTTTTAGGTTTAAATATACCTTTGAATAATAAAATATTGGAAGATAAAACCTTATACCTCTCTGCTTATAACGAGATTTTCTTAAACACTAAAGACAATGTTTTTGACAGGAACCGTCTTTATGGTGGACTTGGCTATAAAATAAATCAGCAATTGCGGTTCGAGTTGGGTTATATGAATCAGTTTTTACAGAGTGCTTCCCGGGATCAAATAAATATCATGGCTTTTGTTAACTTTTAGAAGCTTGAAAATTGGTTTCAAACATTAAGATTTTGATTACAATTACCTAAGAAACAACTATCTTAGACAGAAGTAATCATATTTTACTATGAAAAAGTCCCTTATCTTGTTGTTTTCCCTTTCTGTTATACTCTTTGGCTGCAAAATTAATTGGGTAGATCAGACTGAAAAATCTATTGAAAAAATCCAGGAATCGGCAAAACTTGTCAAAGAAACCAACCTCTCTACTGAAACAGAAATCAGCACTGTTAAAGTTTACGAATCTGCTGATCATACCCGTATTCAGGGAACCAGTAAAATTGATACTTTAATTGATATTTCCTGGGAATACCATTTAAATGATTCTATTATCAGGGCAGAATTAATGAGTGGGGTATATTTTAAAGTATACAAGCGTGAACGTGAAGAAAATGAATCTTACGCTTCATTAATGGATAGAAGAACTTATTTCAAAAATAGAAATGAGGGTATAGAGAAATTCAGGGAGATTGATGTTTTTGACTATGAAGACTTTGATTCTTTACAAAAAGAATTGAACAAAAAAGAATTTACAACAAAAAAGCTTGACGCAAAGGACTATTCAAACGTTGAAAAACAATACAATAATCTTCTTAAAAAAAGTTAATGTTTACCAAAATTTCAAAATTTTTAGTTTGACTTTGTCATCTTTAATAATTAATTTAAAGGTTGAATAGTACTAATTAAAAAAATATGAAAAACATATTAGTCAGTATTGATTTTGATGAAAATACAGATCAATTAATCAATAAAGCCACTGATCTGGCAGGAAAATACAATTCAACCGTATGGATTTTGCATGTTGCGGCTCCTGATCCGGATTTTGTTGGACTTGATGTGGGTCCACAATACATAAGGGATCATAAAGCAGCTGATCTTAAAAAAGAACATAAACTATTATTTAAGTATGCCAATAAATTAAAAGAAAAAGGGATTGAAGCTACAGGCCTCCTCATTCAGGGTGCCACTATCCAAACGATATTAGATGAATCAAAGAAATTGAATATTGATTTAGTGATTATTGGTCATCACAACCACACCTTTCTTTATAAAACATTTTTCGGAAACACTTCATTAGATGTTATTAAAAAATCCAATATCCCGGTGTTGGTGGTGCCATTGGGGAAATAACAAGTAATCATCGTAATTTTTACTTCCACTCCTACTCTTATTCTAAGGTGTAGTTTAAAATAAATTTTTGAAATCCGAAAAGGACTTGTATATTTTTGTAAGAATAACCACTATATTAGTGTGAAATATTTTCTAAAAAAATAACCAACCAAAACCAAACTTCAATGCAAAAAATCAACGAGAAAAGTGGACTGGACACTTTTGACCATGTAGTGGTTCTCATGTTAGAGAACCGCTCTTTTGATAATCTTTTAGGATACCTTTACGAAGATGGAGTTCCTCCCGGAAAACAATTTGAAGGATTGCAAGATAAAGTATTAGAAATACCAGTGCCCGAACGGGCAATAGATTATAAAGAACATAAAACTGTGCAGCCTCATAAAGCAAAAGATTATCATCAACCATACCCTGATCCCGGAGAAGTGTACCAACATGTAAATACCCAACTCTACAATTTTATAAACGAGAATAATATTGGTATTGATGCCGGCAAAATGACTCCACCCTTCAATATACCCAACCCGCAACCGGAAACGCCGTCAATGAAAGGCTTTGTTAATGATTATATTAATACCCTTCAAGCTCTGGAAGGAAAAGAAGGATCTAAATACAACAATCCGGATTACAATAAGTATAGTGTTATTATGCAATGTTATAAGCCGGAGCAGGTAAGTGTGCTAGCTACTTTGGCAAAGGAATTTGCAGTGTTTGATCACTGGTATTGCTCAGTACCCAGCCAAACGTGGTGTAACCGCGCATTTTGGCATGCCGGAACTTCGGGAGGAAAAGTCGTAAATCCACTAGGTGAAGGGAGTGCTGTTGACTCCATGGAAGCTATGGCTTCCTGGATTGAGCATGTATGGGATAAGAAAACCCTTTTTCATCAAATGGCTGAAAGTAACATTTCGTATGCTGTGTATAAGGGTGACATTGTTTCGCTAACAGGCCTTATACATGATCCCTTTAAAATAGATAATCCCTTTTATGACAAGGGTACTATAAAGAGATATACTGATTTTGAAAATGATATAAACAATGGGCGATTACCTCAATATTCATTTATCGAACCTAAATTCCTGTTAGATCATAACGACCAGCACCCCTCTTCTGTTGATAGTACTTTATTTGGTCGCACCAAATGTGGCACTGTGCTTTTGGGTGAAAAATTAATACTGGATGTTTACAACACTATAAAAAATAGTGATGAGTACCGCGACAAAACTTTATTGATTATTACCCACGACGAACACGGCGGATGCTTTGACCACGTTGTTCCTTATTCACCTGTGCCGCCACCAGAAAAAGGAATGACAGGTGAAAAAGGATTTACATTTAACCGACTGGGTATACGAGTTCCAATGGTCATGGTTTCAGCTTACATTGAAAAAAATACTATTGAAAACAATATTTTTGACCATTCTTCTTTTCTCAAAACCATGTGTAATAAATGGGGATTAAAAGGATTAACGGAACGGGACAAAAAAGCACAATCATTTGAAACCGTTTTTTCCAAACAAAAAAGGGATTATCCCGAGTTAAAACCAATTATAATAGACCCTACATGTGCTGATGAAAGTGATTTTCCACTGAATGAATTACAAAGATCTATTTTAAATGCAGCACATTATACTGCTAAACAAAAACAAGGGATCCCTATTACACAGGGAGATGCTGTTATAGTGGCCAATATTAAAACCATTGGAGAAGCGATGAGCTATTTGGAAAGTATAAGTGGTTTTTTAGTGTAAAAGTTTTACTTTTAATTTTCTTAATAAATATGAAAATGGATTGAGTAGAATATATCAGGTATTCATAATAGATCATATTAAATAAAATATAATTCCCTTAAATTTGCCTTTATATGATGCTTTGAAATGGATAAATCCGAATTAAAAAGAATTAATAAGTACTTAAGTGAAGTTGGGTACTGCTCACGTAGAGCTGCCGACAAATTAATTGAAGAAGGCAGAGTGACTATAAACGGGTCCGTTCCCGAAATGGGAACCAAAATTTCTCCTGATGATGAAATAAGAGTTGATGGTAAACTCATTTCCGAACCAAAAGAAAAACAGGTTTACATTGCTTTTAATAAGCCCGTAGGTATAGTTTGTACGACCGATACAAGGGTAGAAAAAGACAATATTATTGACTTTATAAATTACCCAAAACGGATCTTTCCGATTGGAAGGTTGGACAAACCCAGTGAAGGTCTTATTTTATTAACCAATGACGGGGATATAGTCAATAAAATTTTACGGGCAAGAAACAATCATGAAAAAGAATACCTGGTTACTGTAAACAAGCCTGTTACCAAAGAATTTATTAAAAAAATGAGTAATGGTGTACCTATTTTAGATACAATTACCCGAAAATGTTTTGTTGAACAAAAAGGAACTTTTACATTCAAAATAATACTTACACAGGGTTTAAACAGGCAAATACGTAGAATGTGCGAGTATTTAGACTATGAAGTTGTTCAGTTAAAACGAGTACGGATTATGAACATTTTACTTGATATGCCAGTTGGTGAGTGGAGGTATCTAACTCCAAATGAGCTGAATGAAATTAATCAATTAATCGCTTCTTCGTCAAAAACGTATGAAGGTTATTAAGTTATTGAGTTACTTGGTTATTGGGTTGAGCATGATGTGGTTTGTTTAATCAATAAGCCCCCTCTATCTCCCCCTGAGGGGGAGGATTATTTTATCTTATTAAAAGCGTGTCATCATCGCACCTCAATCTTCAATTCGTACTTCGTAAATCATAATTGGATTTTGGTGCTTGAAATTTGATACTTAGATTTCAGAACACCCGTCATCGGACACCGGACATCCAACCTAAACTCTGTTTTTTAATCCGAACAACGGCCGTATCCACTTCCATCTTCTTATGAAAAATTCGTAAATAATCCATGAGAAACCGAATGTGCCAACAATTAGTATTGAAGCTTTGGTAAGTAAATTCCAGTCCAATTCCATAACATAGTAACAAATAATGAGCATAACCGTTTGATGTAGAATATAAAAAGGGTACACAGCTTCATTACAGTAAGAAAGCGTATTACTTGGTCTGTTCAAATATGCTGATGCATAGCCAAACAATACCAGTATCCATGCCCATAAATTAAATACTTTTACGAATGCTTCTGTAAAGTGGATAACCGTAGAATCTTCAAAAAATATAAAAATGCCCAATAAAGTTGTAAATCCTGTGATTCCGCAAACAAGATAGAATTTCCTGTTATTTTCAACTGTCTTCCAGAAAGTTTCCTTTACTGAAATGAGAAGAAATCCATAAATAAATAATGTCATATAGTTTACAACTGAAAACCAGTCACCAATCAAAGCATGAGTGACAGGGAAAAAAGGCTCAAGAAATACTTCAATGAAGTATAGTGGAACAATGAATATGAATAGCCAAAAGGGATTTGAAACTTTGTTTTTTATCCACATTAAAAACTTATTTTCGGGATACTTTCTCAAATAAAGAAAAGCAGGAATCAAAACCAGGGAGAAAAGCAACAGATAAGGTAAAAACCACAAATGGTGCCAGCTAAAATTACCTTCCGGGTAAATACCGGTAAAGGCATGTAACGGCCAAAAATCAAAATAACTTCCCGAAAATTGTTCTTTTGAAATACGTTCTATATATACCTGAGGCGGTATAATAAACAACATACCAACCATAAGCGGAAGTAATAACCTTTTAATACGCTCCTTTGCAAATTGTTGTCCGGTTCTTTTAGATAATGCATAATAAGTTCCCATCCCGGATATAACAAAGAGTATTGGTAACCTCCATTGATTTAAAAACAACATAGGATAGCGTAACCAATCATAAATAACATTATTCTTAATATGAAATCCCCATGGTACAAAGAACATTCCAACATGATAAAATATAAGAAGTCCAAAGACAATTACCCTTAACCAATCTAAATCGTGTCTACGCATATTTATTTTTTTGGTCAAAAGTACTTGCTAAATCTATACAGAAAGTGTGCCTGTTATAAGTAGCAAACTTTTGTGATGAATAACAAAGGAGATATTACAATAACCTAAACTTTTTATTAAACTCGGAGATCATATATCGGGAAACAGGAAGAGTTTCGTCATAATTTTTAATTTTTAACCTATAACCCTGTGCATTTCCGGTAATAGTTTCCACCGCTTTGAGATTTACCAGATAAGACCTGTGGGTTCTCATAATAAAAGGAAATTGATGAAGCTGTGCTTCGAGTTCTTTAGCAGTTAATCGCTTTACTGTTTTTTCTACAGCATTCCCAATCGAATATACCTCCATGTAATTACCATCAGAACGGGCAAAAATAAAATTGTCGGGGATCAGGTGAAAGTCATCATTTTTTACCTGTGTTTTAATAAATACAGAAGATGAATGATCAGTTACACCGCCAGGTATTAAGGAAGGAAACAATTCTAGTGCCTTTTTCTGGTTTTTATAAAACTGGTAATTTAGGTTAAATGGAATTAAAATGGCCGCAAAAAGGGTTCCAACCAAAAATGTATTACGTATTTCTTCATACAGGTAGTACCAGGACCAATTATCAGGGTTATTGTAAATAACATCCCTGATCAGAAATTGCCCTATGCCAATTAACAGAAAAAACATCATTACAAAAAAAACCTCCTTTCTAACATTCCATTTTTCTACAACGCTGTTTTGTAGCCTGTAAAATAGTGACCAAAAAAATAAAATTACTACAGGCGTTGTTGAGTGTATCAGGCATATATAAAAATAATTGACCCTGTGCTCGGGTTCATATACGATAAATGGTTCAAAAAAATATGTGAAGATAAAAGTCATCGAAAAGATGAGCCCTGCAATAACCCACAGGTCACGCCCTTCATAATAAAATGGGTAGGGTTGAGATAAAAACTTAGATATTTGGCCTGGTTTCACCTTCCGAAGATAAATATATTAGTGTAAATTCATGAGAGAATTTAAAAATGAACAAAATTTATTATGTTTCGAGTATTAATTACCAATAAATTTGATTCCAAACCCCACAATAAAAGCATCTAATCCATCACTACGTGTATATTTATTGATCCTGGCATCAATGGTTTTTAAACCGAATTTCCATATTCTAGCTCTTGTAAAAATATCTCTATAGGTAATTCCAATTCCAAATTGGTTACTTGTAAAATCCGAAAGATCATAATCTGAAGTATAAAATTCTTTTGTTGACAAATGACTCTCTTTAGGCGCAAAATAATCGGCTGTGGTTTGGCTATAAAAACGGTAGATAGGATAAACCGTAAATTGATCTGTTATTCTTATAGGTAATTCCAGATTCAGGGTATTTGAATTTATTCCCCAGTCATCAAAATAATATCTGTAATAAGTCCGCAAAGTAAATAAATCATTCAAATAGTAGTTAAGTCGAGCTCCGACAGGGACTTTAAATCGACTCTCTGGCAATTGCTCTATATCATCAGCTAATTGAAATCCATTAACAAAAAAGTCATTTACATCACTAAAATATACTCTTTGATGTGGTGTGGATAGAAGCCCTTCTTGTAAAACTAAATCGAAAAAAAGTGACCCTTGCAGCTTTTTACTCAAAATCTGGGAAAAGCTAAATGATAAGGAATATGAATTCCTTTCAAGATTGTCAAATTCACCAAAAACAGGATTATAAGTTCCATCACCTTCTATGAGATCGTAATTAAACCCACTTCTTAATTCTATGGGGTATTGCGGATTCCAGGTATCAAGATATGCCTGAGCTTTTATGTTAACCTCAGTATTTTTTTCATTGAATAAATGAGTATACCCACCTCCAAATCCAATCGAAAAATAATCATACTCTGTAGATACATTCAAATTGGCTGACCAAATACTATTTCTGCTATCTGAACTATGAGAATAAGATGCGTTAAAGTGTGTTAATATATCGCTGGAAGAAGCACCTGTAGATTCAGTCCAAATACTTGGATTTTGAGTATCAAACGGATTAATATTACTTGAGGAGGCTGAAGTATAAGCTGAAATACCCGCATCAACAGTAATAACATCATCATCATTTAAAGGGACGCTCACTACAATAGTAGGGGTAAGATCCGTGAGTTCTTCAGTCCCTTCACCACCGGTAACTGCAGCATGCTCCCCACTTTGTTTATAGTAGCTAAATAACATATCGATCTCAGTTGATTCTAACACTCTTTTTTTATAGTTCAGACCTACATCCTGAGCATAACTCATACCAATAAAAATAAACGTGAAAATTATGACATAATAGCCTTTCATTTTTTTCTATATATTAATTACACCCACAACCACCACCTGTTTTACCTCCATTAGCTCCTGCCGCTGCCTCTCTGTATACCTGAAAATTTACTTCAAACCTTTCCAGGTCTTTAGCTGCTAATTTCATTTCTTCGTCATTTACATATACTTTTTCATATTCTTTCACAACTGTACAAGATATAAATGAGGTGATAACAATTAATAAAATGATTATTTTTCTCATTGTTCAATAGTGTTAAGTTCTATATTAACTGACGTATGTATTTTATTGTTCTCATCAACAATAATACATTCAACACCTTTTAGTTGATTGATCATATTGAGTCCTGTTTCTGTACCCATAATAAAAACTGCTGTAGCCAGTGCATCACAAAGTTCAGCCCTTTTGGAGAAAATTGTGACGCTAACAATTCCTGATACGGGATACCCGGTTCGGGGATCTATAATATGCGTATACTTTTTTCCGTGGAATGTTACATATTTTTCATAATTACCTGAAGTTGCTACTGCTGCATCTACTACCGGAAACCATGAAAAAACTTTATCTTTATTTAAAGGATTAGAAATTCCAACCATCCAATCTTTACCGTCAGGTTGTTTTCCCCATGTGGTTAAATCTCCTGCTGCATTAATAATGCCTGCTTTAACTCCCCTTTCAATCATCATAAATTTAACCTTATCAGCTGCATAACCTTTTCCGATGGCTCCAAAACCTATTTTCATTCCTTTCAATTTTAAATGAACTGTCTGCTTGTTTTCGTCAATTGCTATGTTCATATAACCCACTTTCTCAATTGATTTTTGAATAGTTTCTTTATCAGGCATATCTTTCATACTGCCATCAAATTTCCAGACATTATCTATAGAAGCAAAAGTAATATCAAACGCACCGTCAGTTATTTTGGATATCTGAATAGAACGCTCAATTAAATCAATAAGTTCCTTATCCACTTTTAAAGGCTTTATACCTGCATACTTATTTATTTCAGACGTTTGCGATTGAGGATCCCAGGATGAAATAAGTTTTTCTATTCGTATAATTTCTTCAATAGCTTCATCAATATAAGCATTTGCTCTTTTTTCATCTTCAGCTATGATGGTAATATCAAAGCGGCTTCCCATTAACTTTAATGTACGTCTTTGAACTACATCCTGTGACCATGAATATAAAAAAGAAAACTGTATGATGAATAATAGAATGTGTTTCAACTTTCAAAACCCTTTATAATTTCAATATATTCTTGTGGAGTTACATTTTGAAAACCGGTTACTCCCAGTACATGTCCTTCGTAATCTAACAGTAAAACCAGAGGGAACATTCCATTTTTATTATATTTTTCCGCCAGAACAGCATTTTTTTGTTCCATTTTTTTTGATAGTTTATTAGATTTTTTTCTTGGGAAATCTGCTTTATACAATATCCAATGCTCTTTGGAATAATTTATAAATGTATCTGATTGCCAAACATTTTTATCTAATTTAATACAGGGAGCACACCAATCAGATCCTGAAAAAACGAGAATAATATTTTTATGTTCCACAGAAGCCTTTTTAACTGCTTCATCAAAATTCGTTTGCCAGTTTTGAGACATTAAATTAGCACTAGAAATAAGTACTATAAAGTATAGTAGGTTTTTCATAATAGGTTTTCTAATTAATAACGATAAAAGTAAAGAATTATTTATTTACACATTGTAACAAATGCTACATATTGAGCTTATTCCGGGAACATTTGTTTTTCAAAAAAAAAAATTAACTTACAATAGAATTAAAAATTACTCTAATAAAATGCATTATTGTTAATTATTCCCTTTATATTGGGCAAAATTAGATAAACTATTACCTCAAATAAAATTACACACAATTAAATGGATTTTACAAACCCACTGGTATATGGAGTGCCGTGTTTTCTTGCTTTTATATTATTAGAGTTAACCTACAGTAAAACTAAAGACCATAATCACAAAGACCTGTACAGCTGGAAAGACCTGGCTGCCAGCCTTACTATGGGTGTCGGTTCTACACTTGTAGGACCTCTCATTAAGGTTGTAATAACCATTGCACTCTTTAATTATGTTTATGAAGTTTTTAACCCTGAAGTCAATGGTGTAAGAACAAATATTATGGGCTGGGAATCCTTTGGCTATGCCTGGTATTTATGGCTTATTTGTCAATTACTGGACGATTTTAGTTATTACTGGTTTCACAGGTTAAATCATAATATACGTTTTTTATGGGCTGCCCACATCGTGCATCATTCTGCAGAAAACTTTAATCTGGGCACAGCAGTACGAAACGGGTGGTTTACTATTATTTACAAACCCTTATTTTATGCATGGATCCCGGCAATAGGTTTTCCTCCTGAAATGGTCTTGGTTTGTTTAGGCATAGAAGCCCTTTGGCAGTTTCAACTACATACAGTATATGTACCTAAAATGGGTTTTATTGAAAAATTTATGAATACACATACCATGCACCAGGTTCACCATGCCCAAAATGTAGAGTATATGGATAAAAACCACGGTGGCTTTCTTAATATTTTTGATAAAATGTTTGGGACCTGGAAAGAACTTGACGATAATATAGATATCAAATACGGTGTTACACATGCACCGAATTCTTATAATCCTTTAGTTATACTTACTCATGAGTACAAGGATATCTGGAATGATATGAAAAAATCAAAAAACTGGTATCATAAATTTATGTATGCTTTTGGACCTCCGGGATGGAGCCATGATGGCAGTACGCTCACGGTAAAACAAATGCAAAGGCAGCTTGAATTGGAAAAACAAAATAAGCCGACTACAATTGACAAAGAAGTAACTTTAGGCAATCAAGAAAAAGTAGTTGCTTAATAATCAAAAGTTCCAAACTCACTTTTTATAGTGAGTTTTTTTGTTTTTGCAGCTTCTACCCTACCTACTATTTTTGCATCAACGTTAAATGATTTTGAAATAGTTATTAAATCTTCGGCAATTGCAGGGGATACATATAACTCCATTCTATGCCCGCAATTAAACACCTGGTACATTTCTTTCCAATCGGTATTTGATTGTTCCTGTATTAATTTAAATAAGGGGGGTACTTCAAAAAGATTGTCTTTTACAATATGGAAATTTTCAATAAAATGCAGGATTTTAGTTTGTGCCCCTCCACTACAATGTACCATTCCATGAATATCTTCGGGAGTGTATTTTTCGAGTATCCTTTTGATCACGGGCGCATAAGTCCTGGTAGGTGAGAGCACCAGTTTTCCAGCATCTATCGGTGAATTATTTACTTTATCTGTTAATTTAACTGCACCGGAATACACAAGATCATCAGGAACAGCCGGATCAAAACTTTCCGGAAATTTCTCAGCAAGATATTTTGAAAACACATCATGGCGTGCAGAAGTAAGTCCGTTACTGCCCATCCCACCATTATATTCTTTTTCATACGTTGCCTGACCATAAGAAGCCAGGCCCACAATAACATCTCCTGCTTTAATATTTGCATTGTCAATTACATTTTTCCGTTTCATCCTGGCTGTAACTGTAGAGTCTACGATGATAGTACGGACAAGATCTCCTACATCGGCTGTTTCACCCCCCGTAGAAAATATATTTACTCCAAAGGCCTTCAGTTCATTTATCAATTCTTCTGTACCGTTTATGATGGCAGAAATAACATCTCCGGGAATTAAATTTTTATTCCTGCCTATTGTAGATGAAAGCAGTATATTATCTGTGGCGCCCACACACAGCAAGTCGTCAATATTCATAATAAGTGCATCCTGGGCAATGCCTTTCCATACAGATAGATCTCCGGTTTCCTTCCAGTATATATATGCCAGTGACGATTTTGTACCCGCCCCATCGGCATGCATAATCAGGCAATACTCATCATCATTCGTTAAATAATCGGGAACTATTTTACAAAAAGCCTGTGGAAACAGCCCTTTATCTACATTTTTAATTGCATTATGCACATCTTCCTTAGAGGCAGAAACCCCTCTTTGCGCATACCGCTTACTTGCTGATGAACTCATTAATAAAATTGTTTGTGCAAAAGTAAGTAATTAAATATTTTTTGAAGTGATTAATTTAGTTTCAGTTCTTTATAGAATTGATTTTAACTCTTCATAATAATCTCTTATTGTTTTAACCCTTCAAGAGATTTGGAAGCTCTTGAGATACTGAGCAAGGAAATTATTCTTTAACTTCCTACCTCGGGGGCCTTTTTCCTTAAAGGAATAAAAAACTCTAATTATTTCATAAAAATGATTCCAACTTTTAGGGTCGGGGCAAAGAATCGTTTTTATTGATTTTCTCTTTCCCCTGACCCCTAAAGGGGGGGGGAAATCAATATTGACATTTCTTTAGAAATAATTTAAAAAAACATATGAAGGGTTATCAAAACTCATCACTTTACCTAATCTAATATTGATTCATTTACGGATAATCCTATGCTCCTTTATAAACTCGGTAGGATCTAAATAACCTACTTTATTTTTAGAGTAACCATTGCCTAAGGGCATATCTATCTTATTTCTGATTTCCAGGTGTAAATGGGCATAATATTCTCCGTTGGCTGTGCCTATAGTCGCTATTTGATGCCCAATCTTAACCAGTTCATTTTTCTTTACCAAAAGAGTATCACAATGTGCATATAAAGACTCTATTTGAGTACCGTCAGGTAATTGATGGATAACTCGCACAACATTTCCCCAGCCTCCTTCAAAATCTTCAGAAACAGAAATATAGCCATTTGCAATTGCATATATGGGATCTCCCAGATCAGAGTTCCCCCCTTTTACAGAATTCCAATCATCACCTAAATGATGATTTTCACCAAAACCCTGGGCATTGTAATAATTTGTAGCATCAGGTTTTCCTACTGGATAATCAAATTTGTCAGCAATATAATTGTCTGGTATATTAATATTCTGTTCTGTTAGAGCAGCCAGGGTTAATACATCGGGTTTTATTTCATCAGTTTTGATATTTTTACAACTAAATAAGACCAATAAAACTATTATCCATAATTTTTTTATGGCATCCATAACTATTAATAGTATTAAATACAGTGTTACTTAGTAAAAAGTAATTCCCTGTATTTGGTTAATGGCCAGAGGTTATCATCAACCATCAGTTCCAGTTTGTCGCAATGATATCGTATTTGATCAAAATAAGGTTTTACATATTCACAATATGCATCGGCTTTGAGCTGGGCATTCTCTAACTGATTGGCTTTTCGTCTTTCATTGATCATCAAATCTACATTTGAATTTATTTCTGCAATATGATCGGAAATCTGTTCTACCAAATCCAATTGTTGAGATGCCAATTTCTTAAAATTAGTTTCAAAAACTTCTTTTAACCCTTTGAGGTTTTCAATGAGCGTATTCTGATACCTTATTGCAGTTGGAATCACATGATTTTTTGCAACATCACCTAAAACCCTGCCTTCAATCTGGATACGCATTGCATACTCTTCCAGTTCTATTTCGTGACGGGCTTTAACCTCAACCTTGCCCATTACGCCCATTTCTTCAAATACCTCAAACGATTTTTTAGAGATCAAAGGTTTTAAAGCTAACGGAGTAGTTTTATTATTGCTCAGTCCTCTGCGTGCAGCTTCCTTTTCCCAGGCCTCACTGTAACCATCGCCTTCAAAACGTATTTTTTTAGAAGCTTTTATATATTCCCTCAATACATTAAAAATGGCTTCATCTTTTTTCAGTGTTTTTTTGTCAATGAGTTCATCCACTTCTTTTTTGAAATCTTTGAGTTGTTTTGCTACAATCGTATTTAAAATTGTCATTGGTTTTGCGCAGTTTGTTTTAGAACCCACGGCACGCAATTCAAATTTATTCCCGGTAAAAGCAAATGGTGAGGTACGATTCCTGTCGGTATTATCCAGCAGAATTTCCGGTATTTTTCCAACTACATTCAGTTTTAAATCTGTTTTTTCCTGGGGTGACAATTTTCCTTTAGACACATCTTCCAATTCATCGAGAACTTTGGTAAGTTGCTTTCCAATAAATACAGAAATAATTGCCGGTGGTGCTTCATTAGCCCCTAACCGATGGTCATTACTGGCTGAAGCGACAGATGCCCGTATTAAATCTTCATAGTCATGAACAGCTTTAATGGTATTGATGAAGAAGGTTAAAAACTGAAGGTTTTTCATCGGTGTGGTCCCGGGACTAAGCAGGTTTACCCCTGTATTTGTGGCCAGCGACCAGTTATTATGTTTTCCTGAACCGTTTATCCCTGCAAAAGGTTTTTCATGGAAGAGTATTTTAAAATTATGTTTATCAGCTATCCTATCCATTAAATCCATAATTAAAGAATTATGGTCAACGGCAAGATTGGCCTCTTCAAAAATAGGGGTAATTTCAAATTGGTTTGGTGCTACCTCATTATGTCTTGTTTTTACCGGAATACCAAGTTTCATAGCCTCCTGTTCCATATCGCGCATAAAACTCATTACCCGGGCCGGGATTGAACCAAAGTAGTGGTCATCGAGTTGTTGTCCTTTAGCAGGCGAATGCCCTAAAAGTGTTCGGCCGGCCAAAACTATATCAGGTCTTGAATATGCCAGGGCTTTATCAATTAAAAAATATTCCTGTTCCCAACCCAGGGTTGCATTTACCTTGCTAACATTTTTATCAAAATATTTTGCAACTTCAGTGGCCGCATTATCAACCGCCTGCAAGGCTCTTAAAAGAGGAGCTTTATTATCTAGTGCTTCACCTGTATAAGATACAAATACAGTAGGTATGCATAGGGTTGTTCCATAAATAAAAGCCGGTGAGGTAGGATCCCATGCAGTATATCCGCGTGCTTCAAAAGTATTTCGTATTCCCCCACTTGGAAAGCTGGAGGCATCTGGCTCCTGTTGTACAAGCTGGTCACCCCCAAAAGCTTCTATAGCCCTGGAATTATCAAGAGGTTCAAAAAAAGCATCATGCTTTTCGGCCGTCGTGCCGGTTAACGGTTGAAACCAATGCGTATAATGTGTAGCTCCTTTAGAAGATGCCCAGTTTTTCATGGCAACTGCAATTTCATTGGCAAGTTTTCTATCTATTTTGGAACCGGATTCAATAGAATTCTGAATATTTTTAAATGCATCATTAGACATGAATTGTTTCATGTTAATTTCATTAAAAACATTAACTGCATAAATCTCAGAACGTTTGGGTACACTTTCTATAGCTAATGGTTTTCTTTTAAAGGTTTGCTGAACGGCCTTAAATCGGATTGTTGACATAAATTGTTGGTTAATAAACATTTTATTATGCTAATGTTTTAAAAATAGCATTAAAAAGTTGATGATTAAAACATAATGAAAAAATAAGGTGACAAAATTCTAAATAATTATATTTAATTCCTTACAAAAATTGTGTTTTTTAAAAAATACCCTTTCAAAAAATAGGGTATTCACAAAAATACTACATTCAATAATTATTTACCCCATAAAAAATATGACTATCCATAAAAAAATATATTTTTGTTATCGGATAGAGTTCAAATTTAAAAACAAAATTTATGAGTAAAGCTAAACTTGAATACATTTGGCTGGACGGTTACGAGCCAACTGCAAATTTAAGAAGTAAAACAAAAGTTGAGGAAGGTTTTAGTGGTAAACTAGAAGATTGTCCTATATGGTCTTTTGACGGAAGTTCAACACAACAAGCTGAAGGCGGATCTTCAGATTGTTTATTAAAGCCTGTGGCTATCTTTCCTGATCCTGCACGTAAAGACGGATACCTTGTAATGGCAGAAGTATTAAATGCAGATGGCACCCCTCATGTTAGTAATTCAAGAGCTACTATTGATTCAGTAAATGATGAAGATTTCTGGTTTGGTTTTGAACAAGAGTACTTTATAATGGACACTCATACACAGTTACCTTTAGGTTTCCCAGTGGGTGGATATCCAGGACCTCAAGGTATGTACTACTGCTCTGTAGGTGGTAAAAATACACATGGAAGGGATTTGGTTGAAAGACATGCCGATTTATGTTTGGAAGCAGGTATTAACTTTGAAGGTATTAACCAGGAAGTTGCTTGCGGACAATGGGAATTCCAAATATTTGCCAAAGGGGCTAAAAATGCAGGTGACCAGGTTTGGGTTGCTCGTTATTTATTAGACCGTTTAACTGAAGAATATGGATATTATATCGAATACCATCCAAAACCAATAAAAGGTGACTGGAACGGTTCAGGTATGCACGCTAACTTCTCTAATACTTTATTAAGAACTTGTGGTTCTAAAGAAGTTTATGAAAGAGTATGTGAGGCTTTCAGACCAGTTACAAAAGAACATATTGCTGTTTATGGTGAATTTAACGATCAGCGTTTAACCGGAAGGCACGAAACTGCTTCTATAAATGAATTTAAATATGGTGTTTCAGACAGAGGGGCTTCAATACGAATTCCAATTGCAACTGTTGAAAAAGGCTGGAAAGGCTGGTTAGAAGACAGAAGGCCTGCTTCTAATGGTGATCCATATAAAATTGCATCAAGAATCATAACTACTGTAAATACTGTTAAAGCTTAAAACGGTATTTATTCAGGCTATTTAAAAGTCCGCTTTTCAGCGGACTTTTTTTTATACATTAACAGTTAAATAAACAAAAATACCATATAAGCATAATAATATAATACCATCCCTCCATCCCAATCTTAATCCTTTTGGAATAAAAACAAGTGGTAATATTACAAATGAAATCCCCAGCATCCAGTAAATATCATTATTCAATAATCCCGGATCAACAATTGTTATTGGGGTAATCATAGAGGTTATACCTAAAACTGCAAGCAAATTAAATACATTAGACCCTATTAAATTTCCCAATGATATAGCTTTTTCTTTCTTTAGCACAGCAATTACAGAAGCAGCCAGTTCGGGTATGCTTGTACCTACAGAAATTACAGTTATGGCAATAATCCGCTCACTAACACCAAATGCCTCGGCTAAACCTACTGCACCGGATATTAACAATTCTGAGCCTCCCCATAGGGCCACGCCACCAAGGGACAAGAACATGACAACTTTGTACAAAGGCAGCAGTACATCATCTTCTGTTACATTATCCACAACAGCTTGTTTTTGAAAACGTAGCAGGTAAATTAAAAACACGATTAAAAAAGAAAACATAATTACTCCCTCATAACGTTGCAAAACTCCATCACTAATAACAAAAAAGTAAAATAGCAAAGATGCAAGCATCATAGCAGGCCAGTCGGTTTTATAGAAACTACGCTCTACATTAATCCCCGACAGTGTAATTGTTATAGCCAGCACCAAACCCAGATTAGCAATATTTGACCCTACGACATTTCCAACCGCTATATCAGGGAAACCATCTAAAGCCGCTTTTACACTTACAATAAGTTCCGGTGCAGATGTAGCAAAAGAGACCACCGTCATTCCTATAACAATTTTGGGTATACCCAACTTTAAAGACAAGCCAACAGCAGCTTTTAAAAGCCAGTTACCACCAATAATTAATAAAACAAGTCCGGATATTAATAATAAAATATTCATTAGCGCCTCTAATTTATGCGAAGATACAGTATAGAATTTGTTAATTAAAATAGTGGGTTTAAAAACTAAAAACTATAAAATCAGTTATAAAACTGAAAAAATAGTTGTTTAACTATAAAAATAGTTGTATGTTTACATTTAAATTTGATTCAACATGAAAAAACTGACCAATAAAGAGGAAGAGATAATGAAAATTATCTGGAGGCTTGAAAAAGCTTTCGTTAAAGAAATGCTTGAAGAAATCGGTAAAGAAAAACCTCATTACAATACCCTTTCTACAATTGTCAGAAATTTAGAAGAGAAAGGCTATGTGAGCCATAAAGCATACGGTAACACCCACCAATATTACCCTCTCATTACAAAAGAGGCCTATCGAAAACAATTTATTGGGAATGCAATAGAGGATTATTTTAACAACTCCTATAAAAACCTTGTCTCTTACTTCGCTTCAGAAGAGAAAATAAGTGTGGAAGATCTGAAAGAGATTATAAATCATATTGAAAAAAATAAAAAATAATGGAACCTTTTTTTATATACCTGCTAAAGTCGGGAGGAATATTAACTCTATTCTATCTTATTTATAAGTTATTGCTACAAAGAGAAACTTTCTTTAATTCTAATCGCACCTTTTTAATTCTCGGAATTATTTTATCGTTATTAATTCCTTTTGTAGAGTTCACAAAAACTATTTATGTTGAAGCATCTCAAGTCAATAATATTTCATTTTCATCTAATAACTATTCTGAAGTTTTAGTTGAAGATAAAATTGATTGGTTAACTATAACGATGTTCTTTTATTTACTAGGAGTTTTATATTTTTTTTTCCGTTTTATGATTCAATTATTGTCTCTTTATAAACTAATAAGTAAAGGAACACTTTACAAAAAAGAGGGGTACAAGTATATTGAAACCAACATAGACACTTCACCTTTTTCATTCTTTAACTATATAGTTTATAATCCAGAAAATCATTCAGAAAAAGAAATAAAGACAATTATTGAACACGAAAAAATACATTCATCACAAAAGCATTCCCTAGATATTATCATTTCTCATTTATTAACCATGTTTCAGTGGATAAATCCTATTGCCTGGCTATATAAAAAGGCAATCGCACAAAACTTAGAATATATTGCAGATAATAAATCTATTCAAAAAATTGGTTCAGTTAAAGATTACCAATATTTACTCTTAAAACAATCTTCATCAAATTGTAATTTATCAATCACAAATACATTTTTTAATTTATTAATCAAAAAACGAATCGTTATGTTAAACAAAAACAAATCACAAAAACAAAATGTCTGGAAATATGGACTAATACTACCATTACTCATAGGGTTTATTATTTCTTTTAATGTAAAAACTATTGCTCAATCCAAAAAAATTGATATAAAAGAGAATGAAGATTTCAAATTAGTAAACATTGGTTTTGAAATTGACAAGAATAGCACAAATGAATATCTTGAGAAGATCATTGAGGAGATTAATAGTAAAAACAATGGTGTGATAAAATTTGATAATATTAAAAGAAACTCCAACGGAAATATTACCAATATAAATATTAGCTTTTCTAATAAAACACAGAATATTTCAAACAATTTTTCAGATGACTCTGGTATATCATCAATTTTCATTGGCTATAATGATAGAAAGAATATATTTATTGGTTCAGATTATGTATACTCAAATATGAGTCTAAATAATAAAGCTATTTTTGAAGGTGACCCGATATATATTGTAGATGGGAAGAAAATAAATAAAAAAGAATATGAAAACTTAAAACTAACCCCTGAAAAACTTGAAGGAATCAATGTTTTAAAGGGTGAAAAAGCTACAGAAAAATATGGAGAAGAAGGAAAAAATGGAGTCATTGTAATTAGCACAAAAAATCCCTGGAAAGTTACAGGTGGCATAATGCCCCCTACTGATGAGAATACTCCTGCAATGGAGTTACTTTCAAAAACAGTCCCTGATTACAAACAATTTAATATTAACAAGTCTCTTATTTTTATAAATCACGAAGAATCTACAATAAATGAATTAAAAAAAATTAAAGCAAAACAACTTGAATCTTATTCTTTCAAAAACAAAGAAGAAGCAATAAAAAAATATGGAGAAAAAGCAAAATATGGAGCTATTGAAATAACTACTAAAAAATAACTAAAAAGTACAATTTTGACTAGTCCTATAAAAATATCACAGTTTTTATAGGACTAGTCAATATCTTTAATAATCTCATCTTCACCTTTTCAATTTCTCTTCAAGATTTCTTAATCTTTCTTAATCTTTCTTCCAAATAGTAATACTTTTTATTTTCTTCAGATAAAGCCCGGTTAGTTTCTTTCAGCTCTTCTATTTCCTTTTGTTGTTGAATTGTATACAACATCAATTCCTCTATCTTCTATAATAATTTAGCATCCATTTCCCCTAAAAAAATACCATTTTGGGCTACTTCCTCAGCACTGGGGATGTCTTTTAAATGCCCTTTATTTTTTATATGCTGCTCTACTTCCTCCAATGTTGGTAAATTATAATTGTTTTCAAAAACAAAATCGCTCCACCCGGTCTCTACTTTTATTTCTTTGGCACGGATGTTTCCGTTTACGGCCAGCTTCCAGTTTCCGGGGTTTGTGGTTCCTATTCCAAGTTTTCCTTTAACCAGCGACATATAAACTTCCGAACCATTACCCCAAGATTGAACATTATCCCACGGATCTCTTTCCCACCAGGTTTTTGTATCAACAGATGGAGTTAAAAATGAGTTATCAACACTAATTCCATTATGAAGTCTTGTACTTAACCAATCATTGCCATTATCATCTCTTAACAACCATATGTTATCCATAAAATTATTATAATTTGATTTTCCCTGAAGCCCAGATAATATTTGAAAATTGCCAACATTGCTACCTAATGGACTATTATCTACTACATGAAACGTAGCTTGTGGGTTACTTATCCCAATACCAACCTTCCCATCACTTTTAATGGTTACTCTATCTGTGTTTCCTGTATCAGTTATACTTCTAAAAACAGCTATATTAGCTGCTTTAGAGCCTAAATAGAGATTTCCGATACTATAAATCTCATTTGTATCCATTATTAAATCGTTTGCTCCGTCAGAAATAGTAAAGACACTCTGGGATGGATTCCAGGCTCCTCCAATTGATGTAGTTCCCCGAACTTCTAACTTAGCATCAGGGTTAGAAGTGCCTATCCCAACATTTCCGGTAGTAGGAAAAGTATTTTGAGCTCTTACATTAAAAAAAGCTGCTATTAATATAACTGTAAGTAATAGTTTTTTTCATCATAAATATATTTTAGTTAGTATATCTTATAAATACGCCTGCAACATAATAGTTGCCTGTAAATAGTCTTTCCTGGTACGGTAATTTTTCTGTTTTATAAAATGGACATTTACCAGCTCGCCAAACCGCGTTTTCTGTTCCAGCCCGTAAATCAGTTTTGCAATATCATTAAAATTTCCTTCTATGGTGATGCTGTAGGTATTGACCGACAGTCCATTTTTTTCGGCAGTATGGGGTTCATTAAAATCAATAACCATTAAATTCAATTCCCGTGCGGTTTTATTAATATTCTTCAATAAACTGTTTTGCATGGAGGTTTCCCCAATCTGGTATTTAGCAAGTAAATCATTGTAATACTCGTTTTTTTTGGACAAGGTCATAAGTTGTCTGGGTATATTTTCAAAAAGGGCTTCTTCTGCCTTTAACCTGCCGTACCTGGCTTTTTCCTGTAATGTGTTTTTGATGGCAAACTGGTAGCATATTATTAATGCCAGCACAAAGCCTCCAATAAGCAGTATATTTTTAGTCTTGCTCTTCATGTGTTATTTTTATCAAAAGGGTGAAGAGCGAAGATGATTTACTTGTATAGTCATAATCCTTAATAGCTATACTGCCTGTCCACTCAAATTTTTCCATAATTTCTACCCAACGGGAAAAATCATCACTGTTGGAAGAGGTGCCGGATATTAGAATAGCATCTTCATCAAATTCGATGGCCTCTCCATCTTTCACCTGTTTTTTTACAGATTGATAGTTCAGTTCATTCATCAATAATGTAGCCGGCATTACAGAAGCTATCTGATCTAAATAAAACGAAGCCCTGGAGGAAGATGCTGACAATACATCTTCAGCCATTTTTTCTTTGGATTTTATCTGTGCATCCAGTTTCAGTAATTTTTCTTTGTTGATTTTATTTACTTCTGAAGTTTGGGTTAATTGTTCGGATTTACTGAAATAATGATTGAACACTAAAAAATTTATAAGCAGGATACTTAATAAAAACACCAATGCCGCTTTGGAAAAAAGGTTAAAAAAACGTTTGTTTAAAAACTCATCTTTTAGCGCTGAATTTACCGGGATGAAATTTGAGGTGAATGTATTTTGTTGAAGTATGCTGCCCAATATCCCTGAAAAACCGAGCATATACCTGCCGGACACTTCCATTCCGTTAACATTATACACTCTTACGTTATCCGGATTATTTATTTTTATTGAATCTATTCCCGTATCGGCAGTAGTTACCAGGTGATTGTTTAATTGTAACTCTTTTTCTTTAATAAAGGGAATTACATTATGAATTTGACTCATTCCCAATGAAAATCCTGATATCCCGATTTTATACTCTTCAAAATTCTTTAAAAGCGTATGTATTTCATCTTTTCTGCATATACTTACAATGCTGTTCTCACCGGACTGAAAGGTTTCAAAATAAAAATCATCCATTTTTAAATTGGGAAAAGCCTTATTTACAACAGCTGGACCTTCACTTTTTTGATCACTTATTATTTTAGTGAGAATATGTTCTGTGTTAACAATTAAAAATACAGAAGCATTTTTAGGGATAAATTCAGGTATCTGCCCTGGTGATTCAAAAGATTTTACGGTTACAATATCGAGTTCATTTTTATTTCTTTTTACTGATATAAAATGATATGTATTGTTATCCTGAACCTCAACAGCGTTAAAAATATTTCCTTCTTTTAAGTATGTGAGCAGGTTTTTTAACATCAATATATAATTGTTGGCTTAATTAATACCGTTAATTTTTTCTTTGATGCTTCCCGTATCCGGTTACTGAAAAACCAGCGGATAATGGGTACCCTGGCTAAAAAGGGGACACCGGAACCGGAATTATTGGTCAGCTTTTGTTCCAGGCCACCTAAAACGGCTATATCCTGGTCCCTCATACGGATGATTGAGCTGAATTCCCTCGAATTCAATCCCGGGGGGGCGTCTTCATCAATACGTTCGCCGGTAAAGGTAGATTGTGTTACAAAAAGGTCGAGTGTTACTTGTCCGTCACCCGATACAAATGGTTTTATACTTAAGGTTAACCCTGCATCTATGGGTATATAATTTTTAATTTCGGAGGCTTGTGGTATCTGGGATCCGTAAAAATTCTGTGCGGTAACGGCATAGTAACTGGTTTCGTTATTTGAAAAAGTTGCCCTGTGGCCATTTAAGGTTGAAATTTTCGGGGTGGACAATACCTTTAAGTTCCCGCTTTGCTCCATGGCTTTTATTGTCACAAAAAAATCGGGCACTACCTTGCCCAGATTAAAAGATCCGAGCCCATCAAAACCACCAATAACCCTGTTTACAGTGCTTGCACCTAAAGTAAAATCGGTTGAAGGAAAAATAGCCCCCTGTGTTTTCACAGGCTCATCCCCTATTCCCCAGCTTATCCCTGTTTCTACAGTTGAGTTTCTCCCTACTTCTAAGAACATAACTTCTATAAGCACTACCGGAACCGGTTTATCAATTTTATCAATGATCGTTTTGAATCTTTCTACCTGCATACTGCTCCCGCTAACAAAAAAACTATTTAACTCCCTGTCCACTTTAATATCCAAACCGGCTTTTACCTCATCAGGGATAATATCAACTATGGCCTGTAGCTTGGAGTCATCGGATGTAAAGTCAGAACCGGTATTTGTATTTAATGATTGTCTGGGGGGATTATTAAAATTGTTAAAATTACCACCCATGGAATTACTGGTATTAAACTGGTTATTCATGCCTCCGCCGTAGTTGCCCATACCGTTGTTACCACCGTAATAGTTCTGAAACCCGCCACCACCAAGGCCTGCATTCATTCGGGCTGATGATCCGCCACTGCTTGTCGGGTCGCCCAGTATTTCAATGGAACGATGTTTAAGCGTTACCACTTCCATAATCCGTACAATCAGCTGGTTTTCTGTACCGAAAAAATAGATGTTTCCTTCTTTTTTATAAGTGTATTTTGAAGCCGTGCCAGATTGATTTTGTTGTGGAACATTCTGGCCTTGAGGCTGATTACCAGGGTTTTGTTGCACGGGAGTATTTACCTGTGCACTCTCAAAAATTTTGTTCAACAACTCGTCAAAAGAGATTTTTTTGGCCTTAAAACTAACATTTCCTGCATTTTCAAGGGGTGATGCGGTGTAAACATCAATTTTCAAATCATAGCCTATTTCATTAATGATACTTTCTACCGGCACATTTTTGAAATTTACGTTCAACTCTTTCTTTAAAGTGTCAATGACCTCATAGTAAAAATTAGAACTGTTCGTTGTGCGGACGGGCCTGCTCTGAACAACAGCCCTGTTTGCATCAAGTGCCGGGGAAAGGTCGCCACCTCCGCTAAATAAATAGAAACCATCCCGCGATTTGGTGAATTCAAGGTTGTTGGAAGCTGCCATATTTTGCATGGCTCTTTCAAAATCAACATCCTTTATATAAAGATTTAATGGTATGTTGTCCATTCCGGAAGCATACAGCAAATTTTTACATGATTCATCTATTATTTTCCTGAAAACCTTCTCAAGCGGATCATTTTTTAAATCCATAGTAATTACATCTTCTAACGGATTATAGAAGACAAGGATTTCTTTTTCCTGCGGTGGCTCCTGCTGTAGAACATATTTCTTTACCGACATGATATTTCCTGTAAAATCGATATCCAGATCGTATTCCTTACATAAAAAGAGTAGTAAATCGGCTACCGTAACGTTAGAAAAATTATTGATAATCGAAACATTTGAAAGTTCAGGTGAAACCGTAATGTTTAAATTATGCACCCTGGAAACTGCCACTAAAAAATTGGTAAGGGATACGTTTGCTACATTTATATCGAGTTTTAAATTCTCGGTAAGCCCGGCATTGTCAACCGACAACACATCAAGGTTGTTCTTTATTTTATTAAGCCTTACATCTTCTTCTTGTCCGAAACATATAAAAGAACTCAGCAAAAACAGTAAAAAAGTATA